>JAGBUT010000203.1 GCA_017630695.1 Clostridia bacterium | reverse complement strand
ATGTGAGAGAAAAGAAGAAAATAATTGTGGTTGTAATGATAATAGAGGAAACAATTGCGGATGCGATAGAAGATAAATTTATATATTAATAATAAAAAACATCAAACATTAACTTTAGTGTTTGATGTTTTTGTTTGTTTAAATAATAGTTTTTGTAATTTAAGTATGTTATAATTAAATGTAGAATTTATAAAAGGAGTTTTGATATGAGCGACTTTTTTAAACATAACCCTGCTGTTTTTGCAGTAAACAAACATTATCAGATTATGATGCCCTGCGAAAAAGCTTGTCTTTTCTTCGTAAGGGTCGGTGATAAATATTACTACGATGAATCAAACGGCATAATGTGTTCAAGAAACAAAATCCACAAGGTTGAAGTGCCTGCAAACGAATTAGATAACGCAAAGCAATACACCGTTTGCATCCGCCCTATTATCTGGAGAAAAGCTTATTTCAGCAAAACCAAAACGGTTGTTGAGAAAACGTTCAGATTTTATCCCATACCCGAAAATAACATCCGTGCATATCATATTTCCGATGCACACAACAACATAAATGAGCCGATAAAAGCCGCTGAAGCCTTCGGTGAAATCGATTTTCTTATTCTCAACGGTGACGTTATTGAGGATAGCAGCAATCCCTCAAAATTTATGAATATATTTGAAATCTGTTCAAAGCTGACAAAGGGCGAAAAGCCTTCAATTTTTTCAAGAGGTAACCACGATTTAAGGGGCAATTATGCCGAGAAATTTGCAAGTTATACCCCTGCCCACAACGGAAACACCTATTACAGTTTCCGAATCGGCAACATATGGGGAATTCTGCTTGACTGCGGTGAGGATAAAAACGATAACCATCCAGAATACGGGTTTACCGTTGCCTGTCATCCTTTCAGAAAAAGACAGACGGAATTCCTCAAAAGTATAATCGAAAACAAAGAAACCGAATATGATGCTAAAGACGTCAGACACAAAATCGTTATTTCGCATAACGCATTTTCGCACAGATATCACTCCCCGTTCGACATTGAGCAGGATATTTTTGCCGATTGGACAAAGCTTCTGCGAGAAAACGTTAAACCCGAAATCATGATTTGCGGTCACGCACACGAGCTGAATATTTATTATCCTGACAACACCGAGTGGAACACAAACGGAAGCGTTTGCCCTGTTGTAATCGGCAGCACAATCAAAAAAAGCAAACCCGTTTATTTTGCAGGTTGCGGATACATTTTCAGCGATGATAAAATCGAAATCATCTTCACTGACAGCAACGGCGAAACTCTCGGAAAAGAAAGTCTTGATATAACCGATAAGTCAAACTGAAATAGAGGTGAAGAAATATGTTTATTCAAAGAATTATCAGTTTCTTTCTTACAATCGTAACTCTTTTCGGCTACGTTTTAAATTTTCAGACTCCGATTAACGATGCCGAATTTGAACTTTCAACACAAGAGGTTATGAGAAATATGGAAAAATATGCAGGTATTCATTCTGAAATCAAGGACTGCGGCGGTGTGCCTACTCTTTATATCAACGGCGAACCTCACGCAGCGGTTGCATATATGACCTACCTTGAGAAATTCAACGAATATGATGATTTTGCTGATGCAGGATATAAATTCTATTCCGTTCCCGTTCTTTTCTCGGGCAGATGGATAAGCATAACCGACGGTCTGACTCCCTTTAAAAAAGGTATTTTCGACGAGAAGGGCAACCCCGATTTCTCAATGTTTGACAAAGCTGTTGAAGAGATTCTCGCTGCTTGTCCCGATGCATACATAATTCCCCGAGTCAATATCAGTATGCCCCTCTGGTGGGAAGAAGAAAACCCCGATGAACTAAATTATAAAGACGGTGTTTCTTGCAGAGAATCCTTCTACTCAAAAAAATGGCTTAACGATGCTACGCAGATGCTCCGTGAATTCACACAGTATACCAACACAAGCAAATACGCTTCACACATTGTTGGTTATCAGATTGCAGGCGGCAACACAGAAGAATGGTTCCATTTTGATATGAACGGCGGTTACGGTGAATGCGCAAAGCCTGCATTCAAAGAATTCCTTGAAAAATACTATCCCGAAACAGAATACAAAGGTCTGCCCGATATATCTTTAATTGATAAAAAGGGCGATTACATTAATGATGAATACGTTTCTCTCTATATTGAGTTTGCAAATTTCAAGATTGCAGAGGCAATCAGCCGGTTTGCACAGGTTGTTAAAGAAGAAACAGGCGACAACGTTGTAGTAGGTACTTTCTACGGCTATACGCTTGAAGTCACAAACTCCTTGCAAGGCAACCACGCACTCAATTACATTCTGCAGGATAAAAACATTGATTTCATCTGCTCCCCCAATTCATACATTGGCACCCGTGACCCCAACTATGACTGGACGGAAATGTATCCCGCTGATTCAATCCGTCTGCACGGCAAAATGTGTTTTCAGGAATGCGACATCAGAACTCATCTGACTCAGGTACTCACAGAAAAAGATCCCTCAACAGACCCTGACGGACTTCTTACAGCTCCCGTATGGCATCCGAGAGGCTCAAAATATCAGGCAATGAACGAAATCAGACGCTCGTTTGCACGTCAGCTCATCAAAGGCAATGCCCTTTGGTGGTTTGATATGTGGGGCGGATGGTATCACGATGAAGATATAATGAACGAAATGGCTCTTTACAGAGAAATTTATGAGCAGAGCATTACCGATGTCGACAGAAGTTCAAAGGCTGAAGTTGCCGTTTTTGTAGATGAAAGCGCATATAAATATCTCACAAGCAGTTCATTAAGAAACATGTTCCACGACAGACGACGTGAACTCGGACTTATGGGCACTCCGTACGACCTTTATGACGTTAACGATTTTGAGAATGTTTATCAGAATTATAAAGCCGTTATTCTTTTATCAAACGCCAAAACCGTTAAGATGGATAAAGCCCGTACCCTTTGTATAGAAAACAGCGTACCTTACATTATGACTTCTCCGTTAAAGGATAAATTCACTGTCAACGAACTTCGTGCATTCTGCAAAACAAACGGTGTTCATATTTACTGCGAAACCGACGATATCGTTTACGTTAACGAAAATTACATCTGCATTTATGCCGTTACGGCAGGCGAAAAAACACTCAATCTCAGCAGAGAAAGAAACGTCATCGAATTGCTCGGAGGTACTTACAAAGCAACGTCAGACGCCGTAACAATTGAAATGCAGCAGGGTGAAACAAAAATATTCAGGCTCGACTGATTAAATTAATTAAAAAGACCACTTCATATCATTACCGAATGCGGTAGCGAATGAAGTGGTTTTTATTTATGTTATATCTGTGCGAAAGTTCTCTCTATAACGTTATCCTGAAGTGCCGAATCAAGATTGACAAAATAATCGCTGTAACCACCGACTCTGACAATCAGATTGCGGTGATTTTCGGGATTCTTCTTTGCGTCAAGAAGATCCTGCGGTGAAACAACGGTTACGGTGTATTGCTGACCGCCAAGTGCAAAAAACGTTTTTGCAAGAGCGATGAATGAAGCTTTTCCCTTTTCGGTATCAAAAAGCTTCTTTTCAAATT
>JAGBUT010000017.1 GCA_017630695.1 Clostridia bacterium | reverse complement strand
TGTCACCGGGCTGAACGTTATAAAGCTTGTTATCAATGAAATAGGTGCAGTTGCCTTCCTCAAGAAAATATATTTCGTAAAGAGAGTGGTAATGCGGCCACGATATGCCCTCTTCGGCAACCCTTTCATTCATACCGCGATGGTAATAAAACTTTTCAGCCGGATCAAATTTGATATGGTTCATATTTTACACCTTCATTCTTTTTTGATAATATCATTCAATATCAAAAAAGTCAAGAAATCGTCAGAAACGAGTCAAAATATTTAAGGAAAACACAACAAAATAGATATATCATATTATTATATGGAATATTAAAGGGATGATATAAATGAAAAAAATCTTAAAAATCATCATTGTTCTTGTTTTGGTGGCAACAATCGGTGTAAGCGGTTTTATAATTTATAAAAATTCGCAAGGCGTTTCCTATGATATTTCTTCAGTCCAAAAAATTCAGAACGATGTTGAAATCATTTCCGAAACGGATGACGGAGTCACCATAAAGAAGAAGAGCGACGGCGACTTCAAAGTGCTGATGTTTACCGACACACACCTTAACGGCAAAAAAGAAACGGATATTCAGACTGTTTCGTTCATTGTCAAAAACATAACCGAGCAAAAGCCCGATCTTGTTATTTTCGGCGGAGACAACGTTTCGTCAGGCTTCAACGAAAAAAGAAATAACGAATTCGCTCAGCTCATGGAAAATCTCGGCGTCTATTGGGCGGCAGTTCTCGGCAACCACGAGGGCGACGGTTTATTAGCAGTTTCAAGGGAAGAAAACGTTGAAATATTTTCGTCATACGACCACTGCCTTATGAGAAAAGGCAAGAGCGATATTGACGGCAGCGGCAACTACACAATCAACGTTCTCAATTCTGACGGCACGTTAAAAGAAGTGTTTTTCCTGATGGATTCAGGCAGTTATATGACGGATAAATCAAAAAAAGAATACGGTGTTACAAAAGACGGTGAAGTTTACGACGGAGTTAAAACCTCTCAGGTTGATTGGTACAAAAACAAACACGATGCTCTCACCGAAGAATACGGCAGCTTCAAATCAATAACAGTTGTTCATATTCCTCCTTATCAAGCCGAAAAAGAATACAGCGAAGGTGATTTCCTTTACGGTGATAAGAGAGAGGGCGTTTGCGAATCGGGTTTTGATGCAGGTCTTTTAGATGCAATGATGCAGAAAGGCAGCGCACAGGCAGTTTATTTCGGACACGACCACGTCAATAACTTCGGCGTAATGTATGAAAACGTTCTTCTTTCTTATATCCAGCCGTCAGGCTACGGTGTTTACAATATGCAGAGCAAGTTTGATTCCCCCGAAAGCGAATGGATTCAGGGCGCTACACTGCTTAACATAAAAACAGACGGTACGTTTACCGCCGAAAGAATATACAACCACAAATAAGCTCTTTTAAACTACAAAATTCAAGGAGATAATTGTATGGGAAAATTAAAGGATAAGTATCAGGAACTGAAAAACAACCCTGACGTTGCACTCAAGGAACAAGTCGGCTACGTTTCAGGCGTATTCGGCAACTGTATGGGTCAGGATTCGGTCAGCACGTATACCGACCAGTTTATGCGTGACTATATGGGTCTCCAGTCTCACCATCTGCTGACGATGAAATCCGTCACAACAGGTGTCAATATCTTTATCGCACCGATTGTCGGTGCACTTCTTGATAACAACCACTCAACAAAGGGTAACGCCAGACGCTTTATGATGGCTTCCGCCATCCCCTTTACTCTTTCTTCAATCCTTCTTTTTGTTGTTCCTTCATCTTCAATCACGTTCAACGTTATCTGGAGTTTCCTGCTGTATCTGCTTTTCAACATTGCAGACACGTTTTTTGACGTTGCTCTTTCAACACTTTCGGTTCGTATGACTCCCAATGCAAAATCCCGAAAGAATTTCTACACCATAGCACAGCTTGCATCCACACTCGGATCAATGCTGCCGGGCGGTATGGTTCCCATCATAATCGAGCTTCAGGGCAACAATTACGCCAAGGAAAAGTGGGCATTCTTCACAGTTGCTCTTTTCTTCGGCATACTCGGTATGTTCTCAATGCTTGTACCCTGCTTCACTCTTAAAGAGCGCAATATGGTATTGCCGCCCAAAGAAAAAGAAAAGAAAGTCAAAATCGACTACAAACTTATCCTGCTCAACAGACCGCTTCTTCTGCTGTGTCTGAGCCAGGTTATAGAGTCTGTAAGACAGGTATGCTACAGCTCCCTCCCCTTCTTCTATAAGCACACACTTAACCGCTACGGTATGAAAACCTACGTTGAAATGGGCAGCTCCGCACTTTCTTACGGAGGTCTCCTTTCCGTGCCTTTTGTCGGCAAAAAGCGTTCATCAAGAGATATTGTTGTATGGGGTTATCTCCACACGGGTATATGCTATCTCCTTCTTTTAATTTTCGGTTATAAACACCTCTGGTTAGTTGGTATCCTCATCGCACTCGGCGGTATGCCCAACGCAGCTATGAGTGCCGCAAGAAGAATTCTCCTTGCAGACTCAACCGATTATATGGAGTGGAAGAGCTATCAGAAATATGGTGTCGCACAGCGTAATGAGGGCATGGTTTTCGCCTTCAGCACAATGGTTTCCCGTATTTCAGCTCTCTGGAAAGAGCTTCTTGTAAACACAGGTTTCGCACTCATCGGTTATCAGAGTGCCGTTTCAATCAACGGTGTTATGACTGAGGTTGTACAAACGCCCCAGACTCTTCACGGCATATTCCTGCTCGTTGCAATCCCCGGTATAATAGGCAATCTTCTTCCCGGAATTATTATGCTGTTTGATAACTTCACAGGCAAACGCAAAGAAAAGATTATGGCAGAGCTTGAAGAAATCAGATCTGAAACAAAGGCAAAAATTGAAGCTTTTGAGCAATAAAGGATAAAATATGAAAAACGCAAAAAAAAGAAGCAAAACAGCTTCTGTGATTTTAAAAATTGTAAGAACTGCTCTCATTTGCATAGCGGTTATTGCTCTGATAGCCGTCGGATTATATAAGCTTGTTACATATCAGTGGAAAGATGAGCCTCAGGAATATGCTGCAACAAATCAGTATATCACCGAGCTTGGCGATACGATGATTGCGGCTCACCGCGGAGGCAGAAGCCTTTTCCCCCAAGGTACGATGATGGCTTTTGAGGGCTGTGTTAATTCTCAAACGTTTGAAGCGGATATTATCGAATTCGACGTACGCTTGACTGCAGATGAAAAGCTGATTATTCTCCACGATGAAACGCTTGACGAAGTAACAAACGCGATAGAATACTTCGGAAAAACCGATAATTATCCTGAAGATTACACATACGAAGAAATTTATAATCTTAACTTCGGTGAATACTTCAAGGATAAAAACGGTGAAAACCCCTATAAAGGTCTGCGAGGCGAAGATATACCTGATAATCTGCGAGTTGCAACTCCAAAAGATGCTTTGACTTATCTTGAAAATAACGGTGAGTATTATTACAGCATTGAAATCAAAAGCAGCGGAGAATCCGGCATCAAGGCGGCTGATTTTCTCTATGACCTTCTGAAGCAAATGAATCTGATTGACAAAACAATTGTTGCTTCTTTCAACAGAGACGTTATTTCTCACCTTGAAGAAACCTATCCCGATTTAACCCGTTCAGCTGTCAACGTTGAGGTTGCAAAACTGTATATAGATTCTCTTTTTGATATCGACAGACCTGAAGGCTACTATAAATTCGACGTGTTGCAGGTGCCGCCTGATAAATATATCGTTAATCTCGGCACTTCAAAACTTATAAACTATGCTCACAAAAATAATATTGCAGTTCAGTACTGGACAATCAACGACGCTGAAAGAATAGTATTTTTGCAAAGCATCGGAGCTGACGGCATTATTACGGATAAACCCGATATTGCATACGAAGCACTCGGCTCTTGAAACATCAAAACCAGCGTATTTAAGGAGTAAAAAATGATACCATCAAAATGGGGTCAGGGACAGCTTTTTGCATTCTCTGCCCTTGACGGCGAATCCTTTTTCAGCACCGATTTCACAGGCACGCTTGCCGCAGATAAAATAGGAGTAATATTTCACACGAAAACCCGCAGAACACTTTTCTTTTCCGATATAAAAGATTCCGTGCCCGCTTTCCGTTGCATTGCCTCGGACCTTATTGCGTTTGAAAACGCAGCAGGAAATCACAGTATCATATTCGCTGAAAGACATCTTATCACGGGCGAAACGTCAGACGAACACGGAGTTTTTATAAGCGTTGACGGAGAATGTGAAACAATCCGAAACGGCGATGCGGAAATACATAACACCTTTGACGGTGAATATACGGCTTTGCTGAAAAGAGGTAACAGATTTGCTTTTGCATATGCCGACAGTGCCGAAAAGGTTATTGAGCTTTGTGAAAAAGGTATAAGCCTTGATATTGAAGAAGCAGAACAAAAAAAGCTGAAGCCTTATGTATCTTGCACCTGCAAAAACGGTAATTACGCCTCTTTGTACTCCAAGTGCATAAGCGTAATGAAAAGCCAGTTATATTCCCCCGAAGGAAAAATAAAAAGAATATGGTCAACACCTGACCGTCTGCCTCACAGAAATATGTGGCTTTGGGATTCGGTTTTCCACGCTATAGGTCACAGACATCTTGATACAGACGTTGCCGAAAATCTTATCCTTGCTCTTTTCGACGTTCAACGGGATGACGGATTTATTCCTCATATGGCAAAGCCCTATGAAATCTCCGCTATCACCCAGCCTCCCGTTATAGCCTGGGGCGCATATCTCGTCTATAAAAAAAGCGGCAACAAAACGTTTCTTGAAGCCGTATTCAAAAACAACAAAGCATTTCTTCTCTGGTGCAGTAAAAACAGAAGAAAAAGCGATAAAGAGCTTTACTCCTGGCACACCAACCCTGAACTCAACAACCGCTGTGACGAATCAGGTATGGATAATTCATCAAGATTTGACACTTGCAGTGACCTTTTTGCCATTGATTTCTCGTGCTATATGGCAAACGAAACACGCTTTATGAAGAAAATAGCCGTTGAACTCGGTGACGAAGAAGGCTCTGAATTTTTTGAAAAATGGTATAAAAAAATAAAAACCGATATAAACGGTACATTGTGGTGTGAAGATGACGGCTTCTATTACGATTACGATATTCAGAACGAATGCTTGAACAAAATACATTCAGTGGCTTCTTTTCTGCCGATTTTCTCAGGTGTATGCGATAAGGACCAATGCGAAAAACTTGTTGTTCACCTTGAGAATCCCAAAGAATTCGGCACCGAATTCCTGATACCGAGCATATCCGTAAAAGACGAAACGTTTGGCTCGGATATGTGGCGTGGTCCTGTATGGATAAATTACAATTATATGATTTCAAAGGGACTCGTCGAATACGGCCACTCCGTTTTATCACAAAAAATCGAAGAAAAAACGTTGAGCGTCATCAACGAGTGGTATAACCGTACAGGCACGGTTTACGAGTTCTACGACAGTGAAAACCGTATTCCTCCCTTCTGCTTCAACAGAAAAGGGCCTGTGGTCGAGCCGTATGATTTCAGAGTAAAATATCAGTCCATACGCGATTACGGTTGGAGCATTACGCTCGCGTTTGATTTGATGAATGAATAACAAAAAATAAAGCACGACTTTCATGGAAGCCGTGCTTTTGCTTAATATTATCCGTTCTCTGCAACCTTTTTTATATTGAGTTCTGATAACTAATATGATAAACTAAAAACAAACAATTACTATGGTTGGTGATTATTATGCAATTCGGCTTTACCTCAACAACATTCCGACAAATAAAGGATTTGGAAAAAATCGTTAAAATTGCCTGCGAAGCAGAAGTTGACTGCATAGAGTGGGGCGGAGACGTTCACGTCAGAAGCGTTGCTGACGCAAAGCGTGCAAAAGACCTTTGCGACAAAGCAGGAATCCGCATAATTTCTTTTGCGAGCTATTACCGTGTCGGTTGCAAAAAGCCTGATGAATGGAAAAACATCTGCGAAATCGCAAACGCGATGGGTGCGCACAGTATCCGTGTGTGGCTTGGCAAAGCCGACAGCGAAAAGACTGACGAGGCAACGTACAGACAAATAGTCGAGGACGCAAAAAACATCTGTGCTGCCGCCAAGGAATACGGTCTTGTTGTGTGCCCTGAATGTCATGACAGAACTTACAATAATAACACCGACGCTTTTCTTAAAATCCACACCGATATCGGATGTGACAATTTCCGAACGTACTTTCAATCCCGTTACAAGCGTCTGCAGTACGACCTTGACCGTATTGAACGCACCCTTCCGTATATTGAAACCGTACATATTTCCTATTCTGAGCAAAGCCGTGAGCAGTTCCCAAAATTCAACCCAACCTATATCGACACCCTGCTCGAAAAAATCAAGCAAGTCGGCTTTGACGGCAATATGCTGCTTGAATACACTTATCTCTGCGGTTATTACGGAATACCGTCGTGCATGATTAAAGATATAAAAAGACTTAAGAAAAAGGTGGGCGAGGCATAATGAAAATTGCTCTTTTCGGCAGCAATCAGCTGCAGTTTTCCAAGGTTTATACACCCGAAGTTCTCAAAAAGCTGGGTGAATACGGTGAGCTTTCACCGAGAATAAACAAACAAAATATTGAAGAACACAAAGAATTTCTCAAGAACTGCGAAATCGCTTTTGCCACATGGGGTATGCCGCAGTTTACAAAAGAAGAAATTGCTGAATATATGCCCGACCTCAAAGCTGTTTTCTATTCGGCAGGTACCGTGCAATATTTTGCCCGTCCGTTTCTTGAAAGCGGAATAAAGGTTTACTCCGCCTTTGCGGCAAATGCCGTACCCGTTGCGGAATATACTTTTGCACAGATTACACTTGCGGCAAAAGGATATTTTCAGGCAGCTAAATATTATCGCTCTCTGCCCGTTCGTTCATTTGCATTTGCCAATTACTCCGTCGGCAATTTCGGTTGCAAGGTTGGTCTGGTAGGTCTCGGTGCAATAGGCAGAATGGTTGCCGAAAGGCTCAAAGCTCTCGACGTTGAGGTTTATGCCTGCGACCCGTTTGTTTCCGAAGACACGGCAAAGGAACTCGGCGTTACACTCGTTGATATGGAAACCCTTTTCAGCGAATGTGACGTAATCAGCAATCACCTTGCCAACAAGCCCGAGCTTAAAAACGTTTTCAATTACAAGCTTTTCAAAAAAATGAAAAAGCGTTCAACGTTCATCAACACCGGCAGAGGTGCACAGGTTGCGGAATATTCACTGGCACTTTCACTTCTTCTTCATCCCTCGAGAACCTTTGTTGCCGACGTGTTGAAGAAAGAGATGTTTCCCTATATAAATCCGCTTTTCTGGGTACCCAACGCAATTCTCACTCCCCATATTGCAGGAAGCACAGGCAAAGAGCCGCAGCGTATGGCTTACTATATGATGGAAGAGATGGAGAGCTTTCTTGCGGGTAAGCCTACACGCTATGAAGTAACGCTCGAAGCTCTTGAGAGGATGGCATAAGCCTATGACGGTTTTGTATGTGTTGGTTGCGGTTTTTGCATTTCTGTTGTTGCTCACTATAGTTGAGCTTTCACGTATGCTTAAACTCAAGCCCTTACCCGACTTGCCCGAGGAATCGCAGAGGGAATCCTTTTCGCTAACTCTCAACGGTAAAAGCTTTGAGGATTTATACCTTTTTCTCTGCGGCAAACAGAAGCACCCCTCATTCAGCGAGGACGAAATATATTCCCTGCTTGGCAAACAGACGGGATATATGAACAAGCGATTTGACTGTGCGGATTTCAGAGCGCAGATGCTGTTTAAAATCTATAAGGATTGTCAGGCTCAACTCAATCCGGAATGCAAAGCCCTTATAAAAAATGCTTTTCTGAATTTCAAATATTTTATGGATGAGCCGGGCGACGACAGTATGTGCTACTGGTCGGAAAACCATCAGATTATGTTTGCCGTCAGTGAATATCTTGCAGGCCGGGAATGGCCGGAAGAGATTTTTACAAACGACGGTAAAACCGGCGCAGAGCATATGAAAAAGGCTGAAATGCGAATCAATTCGTGGATGAATCAGCGTTTCAATTACGGTTTTTCCGAATACCTCAGCAACAACTATCTTGCCGAGGATATCGCACCTATGGCGAATTTCATCTCTTATTCAACGGACGAAAAAGCAGTTGAGCAGATGAAAATAATTATGGACATCCTTTGGCTCGACGTTGCTCTCAACAGCGTTAACAACCGTTTCGTGGCAGTCAGCTCAAGAATGTACGGCAATAACAAAACTGCAAACTGTATCGGAAACAGCATTCAGGCAGCAATGAATATCCTCTGGGGTAACGTTTCCGAAGAAAAAAAGCCGAATTATATCGTTCTTTGTTTTACGGATGCGGTTGAAAAAGGCTTATACACCTTGCCGAAGGCCATAAAGGATATTGCACTCTCCAAACAAACCTTTGTTTCAAAGATGAGCTGCGGTCTGTCGCCTGATGATATGGTAACCGAAAACCTTGTCGGACAGAGTGATTTTCAGATTATGGCACAAACGGGAGCAGAAACCTTCACAAATCCGCAGGTTATAAAAAACACACTTGAATATCTTAAGAAAAACAAGCTTTATACAAACAAATTTTTAAGCTATTTCAAGTTTTTAAACCTTACGGTATTCAAGCTCGTAAACTGGGAGAAGTTTGCCCGCAAACACAACATTATGCCTCACGGAATAGCTCTCGGCAGAGGCAACGTTTACACGTACCGCAACGCACACTATTCTATGTCAACCGATATTTGCAAGGATACAGAAATGTGCGGTGCTCAGGAGCACGTATGGACAGCTAACATTGCGGAAGAGCTTACGCTTTTCACAACTCATCCTGCAGGCAACGGCAACGGTAAATACGGTGCATCGCCGGGGTATTGGGTCGGTAACGGCAGACGTCCGATGAGTGTTCAGCACGAAAACGTAAACGTCACCGTTTACAGATTACCGAAGAAAAAAAGACTTGGCGAGAATGCTGTTTGCGATATCACCCACGCATATATGCCCCGTGATTTGTATGACGAATTTGAGCTTGACGCAAGCACGGTTTTCGCGAGAAAAAACAATGTTTTTGTTGCTTTGATATCGGACGGAAACCTCGAATATAAACCGTTTGACTCCGACAGCGCAAAAGGTCTGCTCAAGGGCAGAGATTTGCCTGAAGGACTGACTCTTGAAAACGGATTTGACCTGTGCCGTAAAGGCGGCGAATACAATTGCTACGTCACCGAGCTTTCAGATTCGGATACGGAAACCTTTGAAGAATTCAAACAAAGAATAAAACAAAACCGCATTGTTTTTGCCAACGGCTGTGTCAGCTACAATACAAAGTGCGGTGAAATATATGCATCTTACAACGGCAGTTTCACGGTTGACGGCAAGGCTGTACAAACAGTGTTTGACCGTTATGACAGCATTTTCTGCAAAGCTGAAAGAAAAGATAAAACGCTCCGCATTACCACTGAATCAAACAGTGTTGTTTATGATTTTGAAAAAGGATTAAGAATCCCTCAGTAAAATTTATTAAGCTCACTTTTCAGGCTTTAAATTCAATACTAACAAAGAAAAGCATCGCAAAAAGCGGTGCTTTTTTCTTCGGAAGATTTCCATTCCATCGCTAAACGACAGAAAAGAATAAGTATTATTTCCGCCCTCAACGGAATACTATTCAAAGGGGTGATAGTTTGATTCATAAGCTCAATTTTTGGCAAATTGCAGGATTCGTTTTCACGGGATTGGCAGGTGTACTTCTTCATTTTCTCTACGATTGGAGCAATCGGAGTATCATTGTTGCTCCTTTTTCGGCAGTCAACGAATCGATATGGGAGCATATGAAACTGCTGTTTTTTCCAATGTTTACGTTTGCATTGGCGGAATATAAATTCATCGGCAAAAGCTGTGATAATTTCTGGTGCGCAACGCTCACAAGCATCATCCTCGGTCTGCTTCTGATTCCGATAATCTATTACACCTATACGGGAATATTCGGAGTTGATGCCGATTGGTTCAATATTGCCATATTTTTCATTGCGTCAGGCGTGGCATATTACGTCGGATATCTTCTTCTGAAAAACAGAATCGCTTTGTTTCAATCCGACATTATTGCATTCGTTATTCTCTGCTTTATCGCGGTTGTTTTCGTTGTGATGACGTTTGTGCCGCTTAAAATACCGCTGTTTCAGGATACGTCAAAGCAATAAAAAAGAAGCACGAGACTTTCGTGCTTCTTTCTTTTTTATTTAATTTTCTCAATAACCTCGCCCGATGTGGGTTTGATATCGTCGATAAACTTCTGAACAGCTTCTGCAGAGGGCATAGCCGCAGAGCAGCTGTGAGCAGAAACAAGCATTGATGCGGATGCGGTTGCAAATTCGAGTGCATCGGGAATGCTCTTGCCGTTAAGAATCGAATAAATGAATGCGGAAGCGTAACCGTCACCGCCACCGAAGCCCTTGAGCATCTTTACGGGGAAGGGTTTAACCTTATATGCCGAGCCATCGTCAAGATATGCAACGGAGCCTTCTTTACCGTGCTTGATGATAACAATCTTGTTGCCGTATGAGAACCATCTCTTTGCGGATTCCTCATCGTTTGCGCAAACGCCTTCAACAGCCTCTGTGAGGTCGAATTCTTCTCTTGAGCCGAGGATGATATCGCTGTTCTTTGCGGCAATTGAATAATAAATTGAAATTTCGTCGTTGTTCTTCCAGGTGTAGCTTCTGTAGTCGATATCAAAGATTACTACAACACCGTTCTTCTTTGCAAGGAAAAGAGTTTTGAGAGCTGCTTCTCTTGAGGGGCTTGTGCAAAGAGCAGTGCCCGAGATAACAACAGCCTTTGCGCTCTTGATGTATTCCTCGTCAACGTCGTCAACGCAGACCTGAAGGTCAGCAACACCTTCACGGTACATAAGGATGCTGCTCTGTGTGGGCGAAAGAATTTCTGTAAATGTCAGACCGAGCTTTTCACCGTTTTCGCATCTGAAAACGTGAGAAACGTCAATACCGTCTGCTTTGAAATAGTTTTCAACGTAGTCGCCGAACTGATCATCGGATACTCTTGCGATGAAACCGCACTTTGCACCGAGTCTTGCCAGACCGACTGCGATATTTGCAGGTGAACCGCCTACGTACTTATTGAAATTGCTGCTCTCGGAGAGAGGCTTATTCATATCTGTGGGGTTGAAGTCGATTGCTATTCGTCCGATAGGGATAACGTCGAGTGCCTTTGAATTATCAAACTTGATGTAGCTCATTTTATTTTCTTCCTTTCATTTATGCTTTACCTGCGCAGCCGAAAATTTCAATGTGTTCAAGTGCATTTCTGTATGCACCTTCAACCTCGGCAGTCTGCAGGTCATAATATCCTTTTATTTTTTCGTTTCCGTATGCTTCTCTTACGCTCTGCTCAACTCTGTCAAACGTTGCGGTTGCAATGTTGATTTTATGGATGCCGAGCGAAATACATTTTTTGAAATCGTCGGGCAGAATACCTGTGCCGCCATGAAGCACAAGAGGTGCGTCAACAAGCGATGCGGTCTGCTCGAGAATATCAAAGCGAAGTTTCGGAGCTTGTTTGTAGTTACCGTGTGCGTTTCCGATTGCAACTGCAAGAGCGTCAACGCCCGTAAGCTTATGGAATTCAGCCGCCTGCACGGGAGAAGTGCAGTTGATTGCGATATCCTCGCTGCCGTCCTCACTGCCGCCCACACATCCGATTTCGCCTTCGCAATCCGCACCGAATTCCGATGCAATCGCCTTGATTTTTGCTGTTTGAGATGCATTCTCTTCAAACGGAAGATGCGAACCGTCAAACATAACGCTCGTAAATCCGATTTCAAGAGCCTGACGGATTTTTTCTTCTGTTTTGCCGTGGTCAAAATGCACCGCAACGGGCATTTTGCAGTTTTTCGCCGCAGCAACCATCAACGGGCCGATAATCTCAAGCGGTGAATGGTTGAGTCTTACCTCCGCAATCTGAATGATCGCAGGGCTTTTTGTTTCTTCAACAGCCTTCAGCACACCGAGTACCATTTCCATATTCGCAACGCTGAAGCTGCCGACAGAATAACCGTCTTTTTTTGCCTTTGCGAGCAATTCGCTCATTTTAACAAGCGGCATTTTTATCTGCCCCCTTGATTGAATTTTTATAATATATTGCGGCACAAACTGCACTCGTCAGCGGCAAAGTGAGGAGCATTCCCATGCTGCCTGCAAGAGCCTGCAGAATTTCCGCAACTATCATTTCTTTGTTGATTACCTGCTCGATATTCGCATTATACGAAACAAGCAGAAGTACGCACGTCAGAGAGCTTCCTATATAGGCAAGAACAAGGGTGTTTGCCATTGTGCCCATCATATCTCTGCCGATTGTGAAGCCCGATTTCATCAGCTCCGCAGGTTTGATATCGGGTGATTTTATCCTCAATTCATAGAGTGAGGATGAAATGGACATCGAAACGTCCATCACCGCACCGACTGCACCGACGATAATCATTGCAAAGATAACTGCCTTGAGATTAATCGGATTATCGGGATAAAGCTGATAAAGATAAATCGATTCTTCTTCAAGCAGACCCGTCATATTGAGAAACTTATCAGTTATCAGCACAACAATACCTGCGCACAAAACACCGCACACGCATCCGATACCTGCACACAGAGCTTTCATATTGAATCCGCTGATTATGCACAGAGTCATAACGGTTATATAAATGCAAACGATGATTGACCAGAGGTAAATATTGTGTCCGTTAAGAATTGCGGGAATCAAAACGCAGAAAACCGAAATGCAGGTAAATCCGAGCGAAATGATTGTTTTGACACCCTGCATTTTTGAGAAGGCAATAATCAGAACGCAGAATATCGCAAGAAGCCAAAGCAACGGTGTTATTCTTACGTAATCACCGAAATAAAACTGCGTTTCTCCTCCCTCTGTATAGCTTTCAACGAGGATTTTATCGTTTTGTTCAACCTGCTTGGGGCTGAATGCGTAGGTCTTATCGATTTCCTGAATCACGTCAAGCGTTTTGCCTCGGAGGTCTGTATTCAGAGCCTGCGCTTTGAAATAAACTGTAACTATTTCGCTCTCGCCCGTTACACTTTGGCTCTCAACGTCAGTTACTCTGATAACCCTTGCCCTGACTGTTCTGCCTTCCATTTCGCCTTTGAAAATAGAAGCACCGCCTGCCACGTATGAATATGCCGCAAATATCAATAATGCCGAAATCAGCACTGCGGCTATGCGTACGAAAATTTCTTTATTTTTCATCTGCTCACCACGAAACGGTTACTTTATATCTTGCTGCAAAGCCTGTAAACGTATCACCGAGAATGCTGATGAGTGTATCGCTCAGATGTGAATTCACACCACTGAAATCACCGTCGGATGACGTTGTCTGGCCGAGAACAACAAGTCTGCCGTCCGAAGTAAAGGTGGCGCAGGTTGCCATATCTTTTCTCGCACCGCCTCTGCCCTGAAGCTGAGCAAGATTGCCTTCGGGAGTGATAAGAGCAAGGAAGCTGTCTGTTGCGCCCTTGTTGCCCATTGATACGAAATCTCTGTTGTTTGATGAAGTGTAACCGACAACGGCATATCCGTTTTCGGTTGCGGTGATATCGGTGATAACGTCATTTGAAATACCGCCGATAGCTTTTATCCATCGCATTGAGCCGTCAGAATTAAATCTGATTGCAACAGCATCCGTGCCTCCGCAGTTATGCAAATCTGCAAGAGTGCCGTCGGGCACGTTGTTGGTTGTGAGCTCGTAATAACCTGCCACAACGCAGCCGCCTTTACCGTCGGCTGTGATTGCCGCAAAGGATTCTCTGCCCGTGCCTGAAACAGCCTTTGCCCAGAGCTTTTCGCCCGATGATGAATATTTGATAACAGCTGTGTCAAGATATCCCTTGCCCATGCCGTCAACCAGCGAAAAATCTCCTGTATACGCACCCGTTACAATTGTGATAAAAATATTTCCGTCGCTATCGGTTGCAATACCGTCAACGCACGAAGCGTAGTTACCGCAAAGATATTTCTTCCACGAATAATTTCCGTCTGCATCGAAGCTGATAAGAACCGCCTTTGATGCGCTCGGCTTATCAAAACCTGAAAAACTGCCGTCGGCTGAATCTGTTTTGCCGCCTACAACGAAACCGTTTCCGAGAGGCTCAACGCACATAAAGAGGTCTGAACCCGAGCCGCCGAAAAGCTTTTTCCAGATTAAAGTGCCGTCTGCGGAATATTTAACAATAAAGCTTTCAATTGTTTTGCTGAATTCGGAGGCCGAAGCGTAATCCTGCGCCGATGAATAACCGACTGCAACAATGCTTCCGTCTTTGAGCACTGCAACGTCCTCTATTCTTACGCCGTCATATGCACTGCCCACAGCTCTTGCCCATTCGGGTGTGAGATTCGATTTGCCGTATTTTACAATGAAGCCGTATTCATCTGACCACGAATCATCGGGTACGTTGAGCAAATCCGAATCGGTTGAAAGAGAAACACCGCAGGCAACAAAGCTTCCGTTTGATGCTTTGGCAATTCCCGTGAAAGTATCTGTGTTTGTGCCACCGAAACCGTTTGCCGTAAGCAGAGTTGCGGAGCTCACCTTCTGACCGAATTCCTTTGTGGTCTGCGGCAGGGTTGTAGCGGTTGTATTCGGTTTGGTTGTGGTTGTTGCAACCGGCTTTGTTGTGCCGTTGCTTGAAGGCTCGGTTGACGGCAACGTTGAGCTTTCTTGCGTAATCTGTGAAGAAGAATCCTCAACCGTCAGGTCTTTTTTCGTTGTTGTTTCTCCGATTTCGGTATATGTTTCCGAAATGCTTGTGCCTTCCGTCTCTTTCGGCTGTGTAGGTATAATATCACCGATTCCGAAAAGGTTGCCGAAGAAATTGAGAATAATCGCAACCACAAGAACCAAGGCTGAATATATCTTTATCAATGTGTTACCCATATTGGTATCTCCTTTTCAAAACACATATTAATGCATTATGATTATACCATAATATATAGCAAAAATCAAGATAAAAAAGACTGCCCCGATAACGGAGCAGTCCGAAAAAACATATTTAAAATCAGATTTCAGGGATTTCGATTTCGATTTCTCTGCCGAGCTCTGCTGAACGGGAGATACCGTCGATGATAGCCTGATTGTAAAGAATCTGGCCGCAGGGAACGGGAGCTTCGCCGTCTTCCTTAACAGCATCGATGAATGAACGGATCTTGATGTCGAAGCAGTCAACGTCGTTGTGCTTCATGGGGATGTGAGTTTCAATCTGCTCACCTGCGATCTCGTGATAAATAACAAGAGGACCGCCGATTGAACCGTTCCAGCACTCTGTTGAGGGAACTCTTACCGAGCCCTTTGTACCCATGATGATTGTATCACCGGGAGTGTCGAGGTTCATTGCCCAAGCAATTCTGAAATCGAGGATAATGCCGCCTTCAAGACGAACGAATGCAGCTGCAAAGTCATCAACACCGAATACGTCGTGGTGCTCGTAATCGGGGCTCTTGCCGAAGAAGTCTGACTTATAGCCTGAAACTGTGAGGGGCTTGGGATAGCCGATTGAGTTGAGAACCATATCGAGTGAATAGCAACCGATATCGCCGAGAGCACCGATACCTGCAGTATCCTTCTGGATGAAGGATGTGCCGAAGGGAGTGGGGATACCTCTGCGTCTGCCGCCACCGGTCTGGATATAGTAAATCTTACCGAGTTCGCCTGACTGAACAACCTTCTTGAGCATCTTCATATTCTCATCGAATCTGGGCTGGAAGCCGATTGAGAGAACGCCCTTGCTTGCCTTTTCAGCCTTGCAGATAGCAACAGCTTCTTCAAGAGTTACGCACATAGGCTTTTCGAGAAGAACGCTCATGCCGTGCTCAAGAGCATAGATTGTGCATTCTGCGTGAGTTGCGTTGTATGTGCAAACGCTGACTGCGTCGCATTCGCCTGCATCAACAAGCTCTTTGTGGCTGGGGTAGAACTTAACGTTTTCACCAACATTATATGTTTCACAGAAAGCCTCTGCCTTACCGGGAACAAGGTCTGCAAGAGCAACGATTTCAACGTCTTCACATTTCTGATAAGCCTTTACGTGAGCTTCTGCAATCCAGCCTGTACCGATGATACCAACCTTGACTTTCTTGCTCATATCTCTGACTTTGTTTTCTGCGGGGGCTTCCTTGAATTTATCAAGAATACTTGCCATTGTTTTTTCCTCCTTAATTAAAGGGAATTAAATTATAATTACCAGCTGAGAGTTTTGAGGTATTCTCTGCTGAGTTTAACCGAATTGAGTCTGGTTTCACCTTCTGCGGGGTTATCCTGCTCAACAACAACCCACTCTGCGCCTGCATCTTCGCAAGCTGCAAGGATTGCGGGGATATCCTGCATACCGTAGCCTACGGGCATAAAGCTGAAGAATGCCTCTTCTTCCTCTGCACCCTCTTCTTCGTCGATGCCGATAAGGTCGTATAACTTGCCCTGACCTGCACCACTCTTCTTGAAGTCCTTGAGGTGAACGATGGGAGCTCTGCCGCTGTACTTGATAACGTATTCAGCGGGATTAACACCTGCAACGTTTACCCAGCAGGTATCGATTTCTGTCTTGAGAAGATCTTCGGGAACTGTTGAATAAAGCACGTCAAGAGCATATTCTTCACCGATTTTAACAAACTCGAAATCGTGGTTGTGGTAGAGAAGCTGTAAGCCGAGCTTCTTTGCTGCTTCACCAATCTTACGGATGCCTTCAACAGTTGCGGCAAAGCCTTCTGTGCCGGGTCTGCATTCTTCTGTAAGATAAGGAACAACAACGTATTTGCAACCGATTTCAGCATAGTCTGCAAGAAACTCCTCGGGATTTTCAAGCATATCATAATAAGGAACGTGTGCTGAAATGGGAACGATGCCGATTTCTTCGCAGAAAGCCTTGATTTTTGCGGGTTCTTCACCGAAAAGACCTGCGAATTCAACACCGTCATAACCAAGTTCTTTCATCTGTTTTATTGTACCGTAAAAATCCTGCTCCATCTCGTCTCTAACCGAATAGAGCTGCACGGCAACGGGAAGCTTCATGGAAATATCACTCCTGTTTCTTTGTTTGTAATGTTGCACTATATATAGTAACATATTATGTCACCATATACAAGATGTTTTTGTGAATTATTTGTTCATATTCAAATATTTTTCGGTTATCTTTGCGGCACACTCGACAAGCTCCGAGCAAGGACGTTTTTTGTAATATTCCTTTGTTCTTGCTTCGGGACTCGGGTCTGAAACCTTTTCGGAAAGACCGAGAAGCTCACGGCAGATATACGAGCCGTTTTCTGCTTTGAAATCCCCTGCCGCCTGCTGAATCAGAGCGTAAAGCTCTTTTTTCTTTTTCTGGTCGTTCGGGTCGCCCGCAAAAACGCAGGAAAGCACCATAGTCATTCCGCTTACGGCACCGCAGACCTCACGTAGTCTGCCCATTC
>JAGBUT010000202.1 GCA_017630695.1 Clostridia bacterium | reverse complement strand
GAGGCAGCTCCCGCAGTACCCGTTGCAGCAGCTCCTGCCGCAGCTCCCGCAGCAGCACCCTCCGCTGACGGCACAAAGGTTGTTGCTCCTATGCCCGGTGCCATTCTTTCAGTAAGCAAAAACGTTGGCGACAGCGTTAACAGTGGCGACGTTATTATGATTCTTGAAGCTATGAAAATGGAAAACGAAATCGTTGCTCCCGTTGCAGGTACAATCAAGCAGCTCCTTGTTCAGAAAGGTTCAACCGTTGAAACCGATGCAGTTCTTGCTATCGTAGGTTAAGGAGGCTGCCAATGGAAATTATCACACAGATATGGCAAAACTCCGGCTTTGCCCTGCTCGGTTGGAAAGAGCTTGTAATGATTCTCGTTTCATTCGTTCTTCTCTACCTTGCAATCGCAAAGAAGTTTGAGCCGCTTCTCCTTGTTCCCATTGCATTCGGCATTCTTCTTGCCAACCTTCCCGGTGCAGGTCTTATGGACGATCCCACCGGTATTATGGATTCAACAAACCTTGTTGAAGGCGCACACTGGTATGATTCGGGTGTTCTCAGGTTGATTTATGCAGGTGTTAAGAGCTCCATCTTCCCCTGCCTTATCTTCCTCGGCATCGGTGCTATGACCGATTTCGGTCCCCTTCTTGCTAACCCCATCAGCCTTCTTCTCGGTGCGGCAGCACAGCTCGGCGTTTACGTTGCTTTCATTCTTGCTATCCTCTTCGGCTTCACTCCCGAAGAAGCTGCAGCAATCGGTATCATCGGTGGTGCTGACGGTCCCACAGCAATCTTCCTTGCAGGTAAGCTTGCTCCCACACTTCTTGCTCCCATTGCTGTTGCGGCATATTCCTATATGGCTCTTATTCCGCTTATCCAGCCTCCCATTATGAAGCTCCTCACAACCGAAAAAGAAAGAAAGGTTGAGATGAAGCAGCTTCGTACAGTCAGCAAGACAGAGAAGATTATCTTCCCCATCATTGTTGCTGTTGTTTGCTCACTTCTCATCCCCTCCTGCGCATCTCTTATCGGTTTCCTTATGCTCGGCAACCTCTTCAAAGAGTGCGGAGTTACAGACAGACTCAGCGATACAGCTCAGAACGCTCTGACAAACATTGTTACAATTATGCTCGGTCTGACAGTTGGCGCAACCTCAAACGGTGAAGCCTTCCTCAGCCCCTCAACAATCCTTATCATCGTTCTCGGTCTTACAGCTTTCTGTTTCTCAACAGCAGGCGGTCTCCTCTTCGGCAAGCTTCTCTATATCATCACAGGCGGCAAGATCAATCCCCTCATCGGTTCTGCAGGTGTTTCCGCAGTTCCCATGGCTGCCCGTGTTGCTCAAGTTGAAGGCAGAAAATATAACCCCACCAACTTCCTTCTCATGCACGCTATGGGTCCGAACGTTGCAGGTGTTATCGGTTCAGCCGTTGCTGCAGGCTTCCTTCTTATGATGTTCGGCAGCAAATAATCATTAATAAACAACAAAAGGCTTACACAGTTTTGTGTAAGCCTTTTTTTACGTTCAGATGCGTTGACACGTCTGTTCTGCGTGTGATATAATTTTAAAAACCATATTTTGAGGTGAATTTATGTTAGAAAAATTTTTAACCGAGGTTCTTAAACTCGCCCCCAGACAGATGTGGGGTATCGACCAGCAGCTGTATTATCTCACACAGATTTTCACATCATTCTCACCCAAGAAAATCCTTGCATCAATCATTGCGATTATCGAGCTTTTCGGTCTCACAATCTTCGATTTGCCCACAACTCCCAGAGGTCAGGAGCTTGACCTTTCAGGTTACAACCTCGTTTTTGAGGATGAATTCAACGGCACAGAGCTTGATACCGAAGCCTGGAAATACTGCAACAGCGGTGTCCGTCGAGGCGGCTACCGTGCACCCAGCCAGGTTGAGGTAAAAGACGGCAACTGCGTTATCACCGCTGAATATCTTGAGGACGGTGAATTCGGACCTGGTTGGTATGCAGGCGACCTCGCTCTTCGCAAATGGTATAAGCAGGGTTATTTCGAAATCCGCTGCAAGGCAAATGATGCCGGTGCATTCTGGAGTGCATTCTGGATTATGGCAGCTCATCCTTACGAGGCGCAGTATTCACAGGGCGGCATCGGCGGAGCAGAGCTTGATATTTTTGAAGCAAACTGCTGGGATGACCCGATGTCAAGAAACGCAGTATCACAGACAATTCACTGTGCAGGTGTTGACGGTGTGCAGGAAGGCTTCCAGTCAATGCTCCTCGGTTTCTTCAAGGGCAACGATATTTATAATGAATATAATACATACGGTCTCGAGTGGACTGAAGATGAATATATCTTCTACGTAAACGGTGTTGAAACCTGCCGTTCATCCTTCGGCAACGGCACTTCTCAGGTTGAAGAAGAGGTCAGAGTTTCTCTCGAAGTTCCCGATGCCGATAAACTTGCCACACTCGATAAGGACAGCTACCATTCCGAGTTTGTTATCGATTACGTCAGAATCTATCAGAAATAAAAACAAAAGGCTTACACAGTTTTGTGTAAGCCTTCTTTATTTAATAATGATTATTTAATAAGGTCGTTCTTCTTGATGAAGTCGATTGTTTCATCAACGGTTGTGAACGCAAGAGCGACGCTTGTGTCGGCAGCACCGTAATAGATTGCGATTCTGCCCGTATCAGCATCAGCAAGAGCTGCGCAGGGGAAAACAACGTTGGGAACGTCACCGACGAACTCATAAAGCTCGTGGGGAGCGAGAAGGAAGCAATCTGCTCTGTGGAGCACCTTCCAGGGTTCGTCCTTATCAAGGATAGCTGCACCCATTGCATACGTGAAACCGTTGCAGCTTGTGAGAACACCGTGATAGAACATAAGCCAGCCTTCGTCTGTTTCAATGGGAGTAGGACCTGCGCCAACCTTTGTCATTTCCCAGTTCTTTTCGGGTTTCATAACGAATCTGTGTTTGCCCCAGTATGTGAGGTCCTTGCTGTGGCTGAGGAAAATATCACCGTAGGGTGTGTGTCCTCTGTCGCAGGGACGGATGAGAAGAAGGTATTCGTCATTAACCTTTCTGGGGAAGAGAACACCGTTTCTTGCAACGGGATAACAAGCATCCTCAAGCTGTGTCCACTCTTTGAAATCGGTTGTGTATGCAATACCGATTGTTGTGCCGTGAGGTGTGAGGTTAACCCATGAGAGATAGTATTTGCCGTCGATGAGGCAAAGTCTGGGGTCATAGCCTCTGAAGATGACCTTCTCTTCAAGCTCCCAGTTAATTGCATCTTTACTGTAACCTACAACGAGTGTGTGGTCACGGCTCATAACGTCAACTCTGAAAACACCTGCAAATCCGTCGCCGAAAGGAACAACAGCAGAATTGAAGATGCTGTTTGCCATATAGAGATTATCTCTTGTGATGATGGGGTTGCCGCTGTATCTCCAAACGGGATATCTGTAACCCTCGGGTTTATCCTGCCAAGGGATATTTTTGATTGATTCACCGATAATTTTAGCCATAATCATTCTCCTTTTGCAAAATCTGTTTATATGATAGCATAACTTTTGAATCAAATCAATATCCGATTATACATATATCGTTGCATTTGCCACTTGAATGTTGACCGAATCAGTTGTATAATTAAAATGTAATAATTTGCAAAGGAGAAACTTTATGGATATTATGGACCTCGCCTCAAAAGGCATTGCGGCTATAGCCAAAAACTTCGGCAAAAAGGTTGCCAAGCAGGGCCCCGCACCTGAAATCGAGCAGGTTGCACCCACAGTTATCAGCGGCGACCGCTTCCGTGCAGGCTTCGCAAGAGAAGAAATTATGCCTGACCTTTCGGATAAAGATAAGATTTATTGGATTGCAGGTCACGGCTCGGGTCACAAGATGGAGGGCGTACTCACTCCCGTTTATATCAGCGCAGTATGGCTCGATTGCGGCAACGACGAGGGTATCCTCTGGATTGGTGCAGACATCGTAGGTCTGACAAGAATCGAGGTTAACTCAATCAGAGAAAAAATCCTTGCTTCCCCCGAAATCAAGGGCTGTAAGCTCATCAATTTCAGCTGCACCCACAGCCATTCGGGTATCGATACCGTTGGCTACTGGGGCAAACCCAACCTTGTAAGCATCCCCTCCAACGGCAAGGACGCACAGTATATGGCACTTCTTGAGGAGAAGGCTGTTGAGGTTGCGATTGCCGCTTACAAAAACAGAAAAGCAGGCAAACTCTATAACGGCAGAATCGAAGTCAAGGACGGTCTTGCAACGGGCAGACGCTTCAGCTACAAGCACGAAATCCTCGCAAGATTCCGTTTCACTCCCGACGACGGCTCAAAAGAAATCTGGATGCTCAACTTTGCTGCTCATCCCAACTCACTTGGTGGCGATAACCGCCTCCTCAGCGCAGAATACCCCTATTATCTCCGTGAGAAAATCGCAAAGGAAAACGGTGCCGACGTGCTTTACGCTATCGGACCTCTCGGCGGTATGGATGCTGCAAGATATGACGATGAGGACAGAGTGCGCAACATTCAGCTTCAGGGAGAAACAATCGCTGATGCCGCAATGAAAATCAGCGCAGACGAAGAAATGAAGCCTGAAATCAAATTCATTCAGCAGCCCTTCTATTATCCCGTCGGCAACTACGTGCTCACTCTCCTTGCAATGCGCAACGTTATGAGCTTCAAGGCATATCCTTCAGATAAAACTGATATCGGCATTGCAATCCAGTCGGAAATCACTTATATGACCGTAGGCGGTCAGAAGCTTCTGCTCCTCCCCGGTGAAAACTTTATGCCCACTGTTTACGGCGAATATCTTTCAGCCGAGGATTCAGGCACAGGCGCAGGCCCCGAAATCAATCCCACTCCCCTTGCTGATATCGCAGGCGATAAGTCAATCATCGTTTTCGGTGTTTCAAACGATATGACGGGTTACGTTGTGCCTCCCAATGATTTTGTGCTTCATCCCACCCAGCCTTATCTCAACACAACGAGCGACCGCCTGGGCAACAGACACTATCACGAAACCAACGCACTCGACGCAAACGCACAGAAAACAATCGCAGACACCTTTGCACAGGTTGTCAAGAATTTCGGATAAAAAATCAACCGCCAACGGAATCCGTCGGCGGTTTTTTATTTTCATATAAAAAAGGCTTGCACCGAAATGCAAGCCCGTTTTTTATATTAGTCTCTTCTGTTTCTGCCGCCCTTGTCACCCTTGAAATCTCTTCTGGGAGCTCTTCTGGGAGCGTCTGAAACTGTGTTTTCGGGTACAAGACCTTCAACCTCGATGAGAGCCTCACGGCGTGAGAAGTTAAGTCTGCCCTGATCATCCTTGGGAAGAACCTTAACGATAACTTCGTCACCAACAGCAACAACGTCCTCAACCTTTTCAGTTCTCTTAACGTCGAGCTGGCTGATGTGAACCATACCCTCTTTGCCGGGAGCAATTTCAACGAATGCGCCGAAGCTCATAAGGCGGGTAACAACACCCTTGTAGATTGCGCCAACTTCAGGATCGTTAGCAATTGTTTCAACGATTGAGATTGCTCTGCGTGCATCATCGATATCTGTTGATGAAACGAAGATGCTGCCGTCTTCGCTGACGTCAATCTTGCAGTTGCATTCTGCGCAGATCTTCTGGATAACCTTGCCCTGCTTACCGATAACGTCACCGATCTTTTCGGGATCGATCTTTGTTGTGAGCATCTTGGGAGCCCACTTTGAGAGCTCTGCTCTGGGCTCTGCAATAACGGGAAGCATAATTTCGTCAAGGATATAGCATCTTGCTGTGTAAGTCTTATCAAGAGCTTCTCTGATGATTGCGGGAGTAAGACCGTGTACCTTGAGGTCCATCTGGATGGATGTGATACCCTTCTTTGTACCTGCAACCTTGAAGTCCATATCGCCGAAGAAGTCTTCAAGACCCTGGATATCAACCATTGTCATGAAGCGGTCGCCTTCTGTGATAAGACCGCAGGAAATACCTGCAACGGGAGCCTTGATGGGAACACCTGCTGCCATAAGAGCAAGAGTTGAACCGCAAACTGAACCCTGTGATGTTGAGCCGTTTGATGAAAGAACTTCTGATACAACTCTGATGGTGTAGGGGAATTCTTCAACTGAGGGAAGGACGGGGATAAGTGAACGCTCTGCAAGAGCACCGTGGCCGATTTCTCTTCTGCCGGGACCTCTTGAGGGCTTTGTTTCGCCTACTGAATATGAGGGGAAGTTGTAGTGGTGCATATATCTCTTGGATTCTTCTTCATCAAGACCATCGAGGAGCTGTGCATCGCTCATGGGACCGAGGGTTGTGATTGAAAGAACCTGAGTCTGACCTCTTGTGAACATACCTGAGCCGTGAACTCTGTCAAGAAGGTCTACCTCTGCGTTAAGAGGACGGATTTCGTTGATACCTCTGCCGTCAACACGCTTGCCGTCGTCAAGAAGCCAGCGGCGAACAACGTATTTCTGAACCTTGTAGAGGCACTCTTCAATCTTGCCTTCCATTTCAGGATAGATTTCATCGAACTTCTCGTGAACCTTATCGTAAACGGGCTTGAGGCGTTCGTCACGGATTCTCTTATCGTCTGTATCAAGAGCAAAGCGGATATCTTCGATAGCGAAATCCTTGATTGCTTCGTACATCTCGGGATCGGGATCGTTTGAGGGGAAGTCAACCTTCTCCTTGCCGCATTCTGCCTTGATCATGTTGATGAATTCAACGATTCTCTGGTTTTCCTTATGAGCGAACATGATGCCGTCATACATATCGTCGTTGGAAACTTCGTTTGCACCTGCTTCGATCATAGCAACAAGGTCGCTTGTTGAAGCAACTGTAACGTACATATCGCTCTTTGCTCTCTGCTCGAGAGTGGGGTTGATAACGTATTCGCCCTCAACAAGACCTACAACAACGCCTGAAACGGGGCCGTCCCAGGGGATTTCGGAGATTGAGATTGCGATTGAAACACCGAGCATAGCGGTGATTTCGGGCTGACAGTCGGGGTCAACTGACATACCTGTTGCAACAACGCCAACGTCGTTCCTCATATCCTTGGGGAAAAGAGGACGGATGGGTCTGTCGATAACTCTGGAAGCAAGGGTTGCCTTTTCGCTTGCCTTACCTTCACGGCGCTGGAATGAGCCGGGGATACGGCCGACTGAATAAAGCTTCTCTTCGTAGTCAACGGAAAGGGGGAAGAAATCCACGCCTTCACGGGGTTTTGCTGCCATAGTAGCTGTGCAGAGTACGTTTGTTTCGCCGTAGCGAACGAGGCAGGCACCGCCTGCGAGCTGAGCCATCTTACCGACTTCTACTACAAAAGGTCTGCCGGCAATTTCGGTTTCATACTTTTTGAAAGCTTCAAAAAACATCTGTAATACCTCTCTGTAAAATTATATTTCCACAGGCGGCCCGGCTTAGCAATAAATCCAATTCCCGAAGAAAAACTGCGCTTCGGGAACTCGATTCACTGCTAAAACCGTTAATCCGGCCACCTGAAAGGATGCTTCGTAATGTCCTTAATTAACGCAACAAAGCAGGCGGGAAAGGGATCCTGCCTGCTTGTTTTTGCGCAAATTATTTACGGATGCCGAGTCTTGCGATGATTGAACGGTAACGTTCAATATCCTTCTTCTGAAGGTATGCAAGAAGGTTTCTTCTGTGACCAACCATCATGAGAAGGCCTCTTCTTGAGTGATGGTCCTTCTTGTGAGTCTTGAGATGCTCGGTAAGGTCATTGATTCTCTTTGTAAGAACAGCGATCTGAACTTCGGGTGAACCTGTGTCGCCCTCGTGAGTTGCATATTCCTGCATGATTGCGGTCTTTTCTGCCTGTGTCATTTTCTTTCACCTCATTCATATTATTTGCCACGGAACCCAGAATGCGGCAGGTGAACACCTCGTTGAGGTTTACTCCGCAACCCGAGAATCGGGCCTGTGCAGATAGGAT
>JAGBUT010000201.1 GCA_017630695.1 Clostridia bacterium | reverse complement strand
CTGTCAATCGTTTTGTTTTCATTGCTGTTAAAAATATAAATATAATCGTTTATATCAAACAAAACTCCGTTACCCGTATATTTTTCTTCATAATATTTATTGAAGAACTTGATTTTTATGGGATTGATGAAAAGAAGATTGAGCAGATATGAAAAATCATTGAGGATTTTGCTTTCGGGAAGCACTTCATCAGGGTCTGAATGTATGGGAAGAATCGGAATTATATAATATCTGCCCGTTGAAGGCACCCACGTTTTGGTGCAATCAAAATATATATTATTTATCTTCTCTTGCAGGAAAGTAAACGTATCACAGTAAAGACCCTGAAGAAGATGCGCGTCGTTTCCGCTTAATGCATAATAGGTTGGCGAACTCATTTTATATGCAACCTTTACGTTTTCTTTAACCTCTTCTTTGCTCGGCACGGCACCGCTGAGAATCATCTGATAAATCGGATAAAGCACGTCGTAAAACGTCGGAGTCATAACAACTTCACCGTCAATAAAATGATAAAGTCCGCCTCTGCTGAATGTTCCTTCAATCGAATAAACCGTTGCACCACCGACCAAATCAGCAATCATATCAATGCCGTAAAGAGCAGGAGGATATTTTGCCGTTGTTACGGGGTCATGTTCATTAGGGGCAACTCCGAGGTCGTCGTAATCAATAAAGCCTTCTTCATACCAAAGGAAGTTTTCAAGATTCACACCCCAGTTACCGCAAACACCGTCAAGCCAACAGCCGAGAATATTAGACTGGCTCGCAAAATGTCTGCCGTGACCGTTATGTTTATCCATAATAATAACGTTTTCGCTGTTACCTTTCAGAAGGTCGTAAAGCTCTTTATCCTGAAGAATATAATTAACGTAGTTGGCTTTTTTCCAATAGATATATTCCATATCCTGCCAGATGAAAAGTCCGCCGTTTTCAGTGCAGGCTCTGATGCAGGATTTAAGCCTTGCAAGAATGTTTTTGTTAACACCGTTATCTTCGGTCACTTCGTCATAAGCAAGTTTTTCGTTTGTAACTCCGTTTGTTGAAAGCTCAACCTGAACAAATCCGATAAGTGACGGATGATCCTTGAATACGGCTGAAAGCTCTTCCTGAGTGAAGGGGTCACGGGTTTTGTTTGTGCAGAAGCATTCGCTCTGGCAAACAATAGGTACGTTTGCTTCGTCGGTAATAGTCAGAAGCTCATCCCAGAATTCAAGCTGTCTTGCAGGTGTCATATCGGTTGTGCCTTCATCGATATAGATAACCGCAAAATTACGAATATCTTCAGGTAGTGCATTGTAGGTTTTGATTGCATATTCAGCAAAGGCATCACCCGTCTGAGGACCTCCCCAAACCGGGCAATTTCTTACCATAAACAGAGGATTTTCCTCATCAACGTACATTCGGAGTCCCTCAACCTGCTTACGGGTGCGTATTTCAACGGGTGCGTTTGTCTTTTCAGGCAAATCAACAAATCCTGTATCAAAAGATTCGCCTTGGGCTGAAACCTCAAGCGGAATCATCAACAGCATAGCAATAATCAATATTACACTCAGAAGTTTTTTCATTTCCATTACTCCCTGATTTAATATATATCGAAAGTATAGCATACATAGTTATCTCTATCAAGAGTTGATTAACTCAAATGATATTGATTTTAATTTTTCCACACTCTGATATTGCAAAAACGTGCAAACCAATTTATAATTATTTAAGTATTCTTTAACAAGAGTTTTACTTATCAAAGTAAAAGATTTAAGAGGTGCGATTATGACAACCAAAGAATATCTTGAATTGATTGATAACGTTATTGAAAACGGCAGATATAAGGCTGATTTTTCATCACTTTCGCATCACAAAGCACCCGATTGGTTTACGCAGAGAAAATTCGGCATCTTCATTCACTGGGGTATTTACAGCGTACCTGCATTCGGCAACGAATGGTATTCAAGAGCAATGTATGACCCAAACGAAAGAGAATTCGACCATCACGTTAAAACCTACGGCAACCAGAAAGATTTCGGCTACAAGGATTTCATTCCGATGTTCAAGGCTGAAAAATTCAATGCCGATGAATGGATTTCACTTTTCAGGGAATCGGGTGCAGGCTACGTTGTTCCCGTTGCTGAACATCATGACGGTTTTGCTATGTTTGAAACCGAGTTCAACCGCTGGAACGCTGCTGATATGGGTCCTTGCAGAAACGTTATCGGCGAGATCAAAGATTCCTGCGAAAAGAACGATATGATTTTTTGTGCATCAACGCACAGAGCAGAACACTATTTCTTTATGAATATGGGCAGAACTTTTGACAGCGACGTCAATGATGATAACTACCTCGATTTTTACGGCCCTGCTTATTATTCCGATGAATTTCATTCAGGTAAACTTCACGTTACAACCGCAGATACTTATTCAAGCGGTGCAACAAAAGAATGGCTCGACGACTGGCTCGTTCGCACCTGCGAAATAATCGATAAATATCAGCCGCAGATTATGTATTTCGACTGGTGGATTCACAACCATTCTTTCAAGCCTTATCTCAAAAAACTTGCGGCATATTACTACAACAGAGCGGAAGAATGGGGCAAAGAAGTTACCATCAACTATAAACACGAAGCATTCCCCCACTCCGTTGCAACCTTTGACGTTGAACGAGGTGCATTAACCGGTATTTCGCCTATTCCGTGGCAGACAGACACTGCAATCGGCAAACATTCGTGGGGCTATACCAAAGATAACGTATTCAAGAACTCCCGCCAGATTATCTGCGATCTGATTGATATCGTCAGCAAAAACGGCAATCTGCTTCTCAACGTCGGACCGAGATCTGACGGCACAATAACCGATGAAGAAACGCAGGTACTCAAAGATATCGGCAAGTGGCTTTCGATCAACGGTGAAGGTATATACGGCACAACGTTCTGGAAACAGTTCGGTGAAGGCTCTGTAAACGCAGAAGAAGGTCAGTTCAAGGATTATGACGAAAAGGCTTTCACAAACGAGGATTTCCGATTCACGTTCAAAAACGGATATCTCTACGCTTTCCAGATGCGTCCTTCCGAAACCGTCAGAATCAGAACTCTTCGCAAACATATCCCTCACGATTATATTATCACAAACGTCGAGATGCTTGGCAACGATAAAAAAATCAGATTTAACAGAACTGAAGAATATCTTGAAATTAATATCAACAAACCCGAAAATGATTTACCGATTTGCTTTAAAATAAGTATTGACTGACAATTTGTCAAATCCGCAAATATCGTTCAAAACGGATAAACTTTACATAAACGTGAAATAAATTAACAATAAAAAATTATATTTCATTTTTAGTATTGTCAAAAATAAAAATCGTGATAGAATTTAATTATCAGATTATAATGGAGGTTCTTTGTTATGGATAAGAAGCTTAAAATCGGTGTGTTCGGAGCAAGAAGAGGCCGCGGTCTTGCACAGGGTCTCACTCTTACAGACAAAGCATATATCAGCGCTGTTTGTGACTATGATGAATCAACTTATGATAACATCAAGCCGTTTTGCTGTGAAGAAACAAAGTATTATAAAGACTTTGAAGAGTTTATCAACAGCGGTATGGATGCGGTTGTTCTCACAAACTTCTTCCATCAACACGCAAAATATGCGGTTATCGCTCTTGAGAAAGGCATTCACGTTTTAAGCGAAACAATGCCTGCCGTTACAATGGCTGAATGCGTTCAGATTTGCCGTGCATCAGAAAAAAGCGGTGCAATCTATATGCTCGCTGAAAACTACGCTTATTTTGCAGTTATCAGCAAACTTACAGAAATTTATCAGAGCGGAACTCTCGGTGAGGCACTCTATTGCGAAGGTGAATACGTTCACCCCATGAGTCACGAAGAATACGTTCATTACACCCCCACAACAACTCATTGGAGAGCACTTATGCCTTCAGGCTTCTATCTGAGTCATTCATTCGCCCCCCTTATGAGAGTTACAAACGATATCCCCGTTTCCGTTAATGCAAGAAGCATTTACACCGACGGTATGCGTCAGGAACGCGAAGGCGAACCCATCAAAGACGTTGCATCAATTATGCTCTGCACTATGAGCAGAGGTGCCGTTGCAAGAATTACAGGCTGGGCAAAATTTGGTGGTCACGGTAACTGGTACCGTTTCGCCTGTGCAAAAGGCAGCGCAGAAACAGTCAGAGGCGACGGTGGCAAAATCCGAGTGGTATATAACGATTGGGAAGTTCCCGAAGGAGTTGAACCCGAAAAGGTTTCAACAGTAGGCTATCCTTTTGATAAAGACAAGGCAAAACAGTGCGGTCACTCAGGCGGCGACTACTACGTTGGTCACGAATTCATCAGTTGTATCCTTGAAGGCAGACAGCCTTATTTCAATGCATACCGTTCTTGTGCTATGTCAGCAGTTGCAATTCTCGGCTGGAGAAGCAGCCTTCATAACGGTGCTGAATATAAAATCCCCGATTTCTCCAACGAAGTAGAAAGAAAGGCATACGAAAACGATAATCTTTCACCCTTCCCCGATGAAAACGGTGTAGCAAACTACCCCTGCACAAAATACGATGCAGATAAATACGACATCTGATTTATCAAACAACTCTCAAATTTTTTTTGAGAGTTGTTTTTTAATAAAACAATGTTATAATGTATTTAAACTGTATTTTAGGTTGTGAAAATATGTCAACAAAACTTTGGTATGATGAATTTATAAATGATTGGATGTGGGCTCTGCCTTTGGGTAACGGCAGAATCGGTGCAATGCAATACGGCAACCCGCATTGTGAACAGATTGAAATAAATGAAGAATCCCTCTGGTGCGGCAGACAGATTTGCGAGAAATACCACGCCTCGCCCGAGGCACTGGGCGAAATCCGACGCCTTATCAGCGAAGAAAAACTCAAGGAAGCAGCTCACCTTGCCCGCGAAACTTTCTTATCCGACCCTCCCGTTGTCCGTTCATATGAAAGCTTCGGTGAGATTTTTATTGATTTTCTTGATAAATCTCCCGTCTCAAATTATCACAAGGAATTGGAACTGACCGAGGCAATCGCGCGTATTTTCTGGACAAAAAGCAAAACAAATTTCAAAAGTGAATGTTTTATCAGCGAGGAATTTGACGGGTTTGTTTATAAGGTTGAAACTGACGAAAAACCTTTTTCCTGCAACGTAAGCATAAAAAGGAAGCAGGATGCATACAGTTCCTGCATAAATTCCGATACGATTATTATGAACGGCAGAGTAACGTACAGCGCCCATCCCCTCTACGGTGAAGGCGGTGAAGGTATGTCGTTCGGAGCAAAACTCCGAATTAAAACAGACGGTGAATTATCTGCCGACCACAGCACCATAACCGTTATCGATGCAACTCACCTTATTATTTATACCGCTTTTGAAACAAATTACAACGTTGATAAATATGATATTGATGAAACCATTGATTTCAAAAGCAAGTTGAATGAAACAATTAACGCTCTTGCAGATACAGATTATGAAAGCATCAAAGAAGCTCACGTTTCAGCTCATCAAAAATGGTTCGGCACGGTTCAGTTTGAACTTGAAAAATCCGAATTCAGTGATCTTACTACAAACCAAAGACTTAAAGAACTGAAATGGGATGAATTCGATCCCGATTTATTCTCTCTTTATTATAATTTCGGCAGATATCTTCTGATTGAAAGTTCAGGCAAAAGAGCAAAACTTCCCGCTAACCTTCAAGG
>JAGBUT010000200.1 GCA_017630695.1 Clostridia bacterium | reverse complement strand
ACATTCCGCCGTTTCTTTCACGAAGGGTTATTTTCATATATTTATCGGGTTCGGGTGCCTGATAACCTTCGTCTGCAACCTGTGCCCACGTTTTGCTTCCGATATATCCGACGGAAAGAATAACTGAGCTGCCTTTTTCGTCAATTTCATAAACCTTGGGAGTATATGCGGATTCAACGCCCGTAATGGGAAGAATATAGCTTTTGAGTGCAGCATCATAAGTGATATCATATGCACTCATATCAATTGATGAATGCATTGAAGCTATATCAATTTCAGTTCCGAAAAGGCTGACGAAATATTTCTCAATATCCTCCTGCGGCACAACGATACCGAAAATGTCACCCTCGGAATAGGGATATTTTTCAGTACCTTCATCGCTCATAAGCAATGCCCATACCGCACTGTTGAGAAGCTGCGAAACGTCCGCCTGACTCAGATCGTCAAACGGATCGGGGTCAAACATAACAACGGGTTTGAGCATCTGCTCATACTTCTGCTTGTCAGCACTGTTATCCGTTAATTTTTTCACCGAATCCGCGGCAAACCTGACAGTTGAAACCGTTCCCACAATCGCAAGAATCAGAACGATTATTCCGATCGGAAAAGCAAGTTTATTTTTGCCGCTTTTATTGGTTTTTTCACTCATACCGATTCCTCCGTCGGTTTATCTTATTTGTCCGTTGCCGCTGATGATATATTTCTCGCTGACCATATGGGCAACACCGAGAGGTCCTCTTGCGTGGAGCTTCTGCGTTGAGATACCGATTTCAGCACCGAAACCGAATTCTCCTCCGTCAGTAAATCTTGTTGACGCATTGACGTAAACTGCCGCCGCATCAACCTCATTCTTGAATTTTTCTGCTGTAAAATAGTTCTTTGTCACGATTGCTTCGCTGTGACCCGTGCCGTAGAGTGAGATATGCTCAATTGCTTCGTCGATATTGTTAACGATTTTTACGCTGATTTTATAATCGAGATATTCTTTTGCCCAATCTTCATCGTTTGCAGGAATTGCATAAGGCAGAATTTCGCAAACCGCCTCGTCGCCCCTGATTTCAACACCGCACTCCCTGAGTTTTTCTCCGATTGAAAGAAGCGCAACCTCGGCAACGTCTGCGTGGACAAGCAGACCCTCACAAGCGTTGCAGACAGAAACTCTTGATGCCTTTGCGTTTGCAACGATTTCAGCCGCCATATCGATATCGGCATCGGAGTCAACGTAAACGTGACAGTTTCCGACACCCGTTTCAATAACGGGCACGGTTGCATTTTCAACAACCGAGCGAATAAGACCGGCTCCGCCTCTGGGGATGAGCAAATCAACGTAGCCGTTGAGTTTCATAAGCTCTGTTGCGGCTTCTCTTGAAATATTTTCAACAAGAATAATGCAGTCCTCTGGCAGACCTGCGGATGCAACCGCCTTTCTCATAACGTCTGCAATCGCTTTGTTGGAGTTGATTGCCTCTTTACCGCCTTTGAGAATAACAGAGTTTCCTGCTTTGAGACAGATTGCTGCTGCATCTGCGGTAACGTTGGGTCTTGCCTCGAAAATAACGGCAATAACACCGATGGGTACGGCAACCTTTTCGATTTTCATACCGTTTGGTCTGACCTCACCCCAAAGCACCTTGCCTACGGGACTTTCACTTGCGGCAACCTGACGCAGACCCTGCGCCATACCGCCGATTCGTGCTTCATTGAGACTCAGACGGTCAATAAGTGCCTTTGAAAGACCGTTTGATTCTCCTGCTTCTATATCTTTTTTGTTTTCATCAATAATGAACTGTGCTTCTCTCTCGAGTGCATCGGCAACAGCATTGAGTGCCTTATCAATCGCTGCCGAACCCGCCTTTGCAAGAAGCTTCTGCGCACTCTTTGAGCGTGCGCCTATATCTGTTAAAACGCTCATTTTCTTACCTCTTTGCCTTGAAAAGTGTTCCCGTCTGTCTGCCGTCAATAAGTTTATACAAATCTTCGGGGTCGCTTCCGTTCATAACAACGGTGTTGATTCCCGCTTCGGTTGCAATCTGTGCCGCATGGAGCTTGGTTATCATACCGCCTGTGCCTCTGCTTGTGCCCGTGCCGCCTGCAAGAGAGAGAACTTCGTCATTGATTTCCTCAACGCAGTGAATCAGCACAGCATTCTCATCCTCTCGGGGATTTGCGCTGAAAAGACCGTCGATATCGGTCAGAATAACAAGCAAATCCGCATCAACGATTTTTGCAACGTGAGCCGAAAGGCTGTCGTTATCGCCGAAAACGATTTCCTCTACCGCAACGCTGTCATTCTCATTGACGATAGGGATTGCACCGTATTCAAAAAGCTTCATAAACGAATTGTGGAGATTCTTGTGCCTCTCCTCGTTCTCAAAGTCATCCTTTGTTACAAGAAGCTGACCCGTAATATTGCCAAACTCTCCGAAGAACTTATCATAGAGAAACATCAGTTCGCACTGACCGACGGTTGCCGCCGCCTGTCTGCCGGGAGTATCCTTCGGTCTTTCTTTAAGGCCGAGTTTACCTACGCCTACACCGATTGCACCCGACGTTACGAGAGCAACCTCTCTGCCTGAATTTTTAAGGTCACTGAGCACCCTTGCAAGGGCAGACATTCTTCGGATATTTATTTTGCCCGTATCGTAGGTCAGGGTCGAGGTGCCGACCTTGACAACGATTCTGTTGATTTCTTTTTTGTTAACCATTTGCGACGACTTCCTTTATACGATTGAGTTTATGATTTCTTTATAAGCCTTTCTGCTTTTCGTTTTACCTGCAACGCAGATTGATATCTTTGAAAAATCAAAAATTTCTTCTGCTGTTTTTCGGATATCTTCAAGCGTTACGGCTCGGATATTTTTTATGATTTCTTCCTGCGGAATCAGTTTGTTATAGAAAAGCATATTTCTGCCGTTTCTCGATGCGTGAGACGAGATATTCTCCAGATCCATAACGAAACTCGTTACAGACTGCTCCTTCGCTCTGGCAAGTTCTTTTTCTGTAACAGTCGAGCAGAATTCCGAGATGATTTTCAGCGTTTCGCCGATTGCCTTATCCTCGGATTTACCGCCAAGACCCATCGTTACGGTGAAAACGCCCGATTTAAGATAAGAAATACTTGCGGTTTCAATTGAATAAACAAGACCGAGATTTTCTCTGATATGCTGAAAAAGTCTTGATGACGGTGTGTTGCCGAGGATTGACGATATCAGCAAAGCCGCTTCACGGTGCTCGTGACCAACGGGCAAACCGGGGAAGCCGAGAATAATCTGATTTTGTGTTACGCTCTTTTTGATTGTAACGGTGTGCGGCTTATATTCCGCATAAACGGGATTGAGCTCAAAGCCCGTATTTTTAAGGTCTGCAAAATAGCTTTTGCAAATTCGCAAAGCCGCTTTTTCATCGAAATTACCACTGATACTTATAACAATTCTCTCGGGCACGTAGAATTTTTTCATATGTGCTTCGAGACTCTCTTTGGTGATTGCCTCAACGGTCTCAACACTGCCGAGAATATCGCAGCCGAGCATACTGCCCTTCCAGACGTTTCTGTAAAAGGTGTCGGCACACAAATCCTCCGCACTGTCCTCATACATCGAAATCTCTTCTTTGACAACGCCCTTTTCAAGCTCGATATCATCCTCATCAAGCCTCGGATTTCTCACCATATCGCAGAGAATATCAAGTGCTTTTTCTGTATGCTCCGAAAGAGTGCGGATATAAAAGCAGGTAGCCTCTCTTGCCGTATATGCATTGAGGTATCCGCCGATTTCATCTGTTTCAACGGCAATATCAAGAGCTGAACGCTTTTGAGAACCTTTGAAAACCATATGCTCAATAAAATGCGACGAACCTGCTGTTTCGGGATTTTCATAGCTGATACCGCTTGCAACCCAGATTACAGCCGAACAGGTTTTTGCTTGTTTGTTGTTTTCAAAAATAATTCTGAGTCCGTTCGGTAACGTTATAATTTTTGTTTTATTTTCCATTATATCAACCTGTCAGTTCCGTATATTTTCAAAAAACAGCGTAACACTGCCGAGAGTTATCGCATCGCCCGTTTTGATATATGCTTTTCTCTCAATTTTTTTGCCGTTGATTCTGACACCGGCCTGCGATTTGGTGTCTGCAACGTACCAGCCGTCCTTTGCACAAACTATAACTGCGTGAAGCCTTGAAACGGTTGCTTCGTTTATAACTATATCGCAGTTTTTATTTCTGCCGAGAGAAGTTTCTCTCCTCGTCAGAGGAAAAACTTCTTTTGTCTGTGCATCAATCAGCTTTGCTCCTCCGAGAGAAACCGGTCTGCGTTTGAAAAGAGCCGAAACGCACAGAAGTAATATAAGCCCTGCCAGAACGGGCATTGCAATTCTCGAAAATGAGATGATATCGCTTGGCATCAGCCTTCCTCCTTTGCGTCTTACTGTAAGATATACTTACACAGATATAATGATATTATCTTTCTCAAAAAAAGTCAATTGTATATATATAAATAATATATTTAAATTAATAATATTTATAGTGACATTTTTTGAACAATGTGTTATACTTAAGTTTAACAATAGGTAATTGTACCCTCTGGAGGAAATCGCGTGTTTGAACAGATAATCAACGTTGACAGAATGGAGCAAGCGGTCAGCCTTTTCGGCTCGTTTGACGAAAACATCAGACTGATTGAGAAGGAATTCTCCGTCGGTGTTATCAGCCGAGGCTCCGAGATAAAAGTTACGGGCGAAGCTGAAAACGTTCAGAAGGGTGTCAGAGCAATCAACGGCCTGCTCACACTCATAAACAGAGGCGAAGCTCTCAGCGACCAGAACGTGCGTTACGTTCTCGCTCTTGTCAACGAAGGCAACGAAGATAAGCTTGAGCGTATGGCGGCGGATTGTGTCTGCATAACCTCAAAAGGCAAACCCGTCAAGCCCAAAACGCTCGGTCAGAAGAAATATATTGAAACAATCCGCCAGAACACCGTAACCTTCGGTATCGGTCCTGCAGGTACGGGTAAAACCTACCTTGCCGTTGCAATGGCAGTTACCGCATTCAGAGCAAAAGAAATCAACCGCATCGTGCTCACGCGACCCGCAGTTGAAGCCGGCGAAAAGCTCGGCTTCCTCCCCGGTGACCTTCAGCAAAAAGTTGATCCTTATCTGCGTCCTCTTTATGATGCACTTTTCGATATGCTCGGTGCAGAAAACTTCCAGAAACATCAGGAGAGAGGCGACATTGAAGTTGCTCCCCTTGCCTATATGCGAGGCAGAACTCTTGACGACAGCTTCATCATCCTTGACGAAGCACAGAACACCACCCCTGAACAGATGAAAATGTTTCTTACCCGTCTCGGCTTCAACTCAAAAATGGTTGTTACGGGTGACGTTACACAGATAGACTTGCCTGACGGTAAACGCTCGGGACTTAAAGAAGCGGTCAGAATCCTCAAAAACATTGAGGATATCGGCACCGTCAGATTCAGCGAAAAAGACGTTGTCCGCCACAGACTTGTGCAGGACATCATCAAGGCATACGAAAAGCAAGAGGAGGAGCGCATCAGACGATGAGCAAGGTAAAAGTTATCATTTCAAACGAACAGACTGATTTCCGCATCCCTACGGGTGTACGAATGCTTGTGCGCCGTTGTTGCACCGCCGTTCTTGTTCAGGAAAATTTCACCGACCCCGCAGAAATCAGCGTTACCTTCGTTGACGACGATCAGATTCATGCTCTCAACAAGGACTACAGAAACATTGACCGTTCAACCGACGTTCTTTCGTTCCCTCTCGGTGAAAACGGTGTTTACGATATCAACATCGATACCGGTGCAAAGCTCCTTGGTGATATCGTAATTTCCATCCCTCACGCTCTTGACCAGGCTGACAGATACGGCCATTCTCTTCAGCGTGAAATCGGATTCCTGACCGTTCATTCTATGCTTCATCTGCTCGGCTACGACCACGTCAACGGCGGAATCGAAAGCGTAAGAATGCGTGAAAAAGAAGAAGCTGTCCTCACCCAGATGGGACTCAAGAGAAACGGCAGCTACTATATGGATGATTAAAACATATGAAAAAACTGATTAAAAGTTTCGGATATGCGTTCAAGGGAATTGGTTATTGCATCAATCAGGAACGCAACTTTCGTATTCACCTTTGTTTTCTTGTTTATATGTTCGGTTTTTTAACCGTTCACGATTTTTTTGAAGTTTCAAAAACTCAGTTTGCAATTCTCATCGTCGTCAGTGCTCTTGTAATCGCACTTGAGCTTGTCAACACAGGCATAGAAAAGGCGGTTGACCTTGCCGTCGGCGAAGAGATTATGCCGTTGGCAAAAGTATCAAAGGACGCCGCCGCAGGTGCAGTGCTTATTGCTGCAATCGGTGCGGTCGCAACGGGATTGGTTATTCTTTATCAGCCCTCCGCTTTTGCCGCAATGGCAGATTATTATAAAGCCAACATACCCGAACTGATTCTGCTTATCGTAACCGTTGCAATAAGCGTGGTTTTCGCCATTGCAGGTCCTTCGGGAATGCTCAAACCCTTCAGAAAGAAAAGGAGCAACAAATGACTAAAACAGCTTTTGTCGCCATCGTAGGATGTCCCAACGTCGGCAAATCATCGCTTCTGAACAAAATGCTCGGTCAAAAGGTAGCTATCGTAACCCAGAAGCCGCAGACAACAAGAACAAAAATTATGGGTGTTCTCACTCTCGGTGAGACCCAGCTTGTTTTCACTGACACACCCGGTTACCACCGCCCCAAAACAAAGCTCGGCGAAAAGATGATAAAAGCCGTCGGTGACGGCATCGCAGGTGTTGACGCCTGCCTTTTCGTAACAGAGCCTGAAGGCGAAATCAAAGAGGCGGAGCTCGAGCTTCTCAAACGCCTCAAAGCTGAAAAAGCTCCCGTTGTTCTTGCAATCAATAAAATCGATACTGTCAAACAAAAAGAAAAAATTATGGAAAAGATTCTTGCTTTTTCATCAATTTATGAGTTTGAAGCAGTCATCCCCGTAAGTGCTCTCAAGGAAGAAAACATCGATGCTCTTATTGAAGAGCTCAAAAAGCTCTCCTATGAATCCGTTCATTTCTTCCCCGACGATACTCTCACCGACCAGCCCGAAAGAGTGCTTGCAGGCGAAATTATCAGAGAAAAAATGCTTCTGCTTCTCGATAAAGAAGTTCCCCACGGTGTTGCCGTCAGCATTGAAAAAATGCGTGAACGTACTTCGGGCGACATTATGGACGTTGAAGCTATCATCTATTGCGAAAGAGAATCTCACAAGGGCATTATCATCGGCAAAAAAGGTGATATGCTCAAAAAGATTTCTTCAAGAGCAAGAGCCGATATGGAAAACTTCTTCCAGTGCAAAATCAATCTTCAGTGCTGGGTCAAAGTAAAAGAAGGTTGGAGAAACAGAGAAGGTCTTATCCATAATTTCGGGCTCGATTAAATTCCGTTTTCTTCCGATTATATACCGTTCGTTACGGGGTAACTTATAATCGGGAGGCTTGATAAAAATGGATATCACACAGGCTTGGCGTAAATTTTCAAAATCAGGCTCGGTTGCGGATTATCTTGAATTCCGAAATGCCGTTGCCGCAGTCCCTTCGGAGGCTGAAAGAAATGAGAATGAATACAGACGCTCTGGTGTTAAGGGTGACGGATACAGGCGAAAGTGACCGCCTCGTTACGCTTCTGACCGCCGAATACGGTGTTATCAGAGCCTTTGCAAACAGAGCAAAAAAAATAAACAGCAAAATGCACGGTGCAACCCAGACCCTCTGTTACGGTGAATTTTCGGTTTACCGAAACAGAGACAGCTACATAATCGACGACGCAACTGCAAAAGAGGTTTTTTTCGGACTTCGTGAAGACATCGAGCGTCTTTCTCTCGCACAGTATTTTTGTGTTCTTTGTGCAGAGCTGGTTCCCGAAATGGAACCCGCAAAAGAAATCCTGCGAGTTGTTCTCAATTCGCTGCATCTTCTTGAAACGAAGCGAAGAAGCTGCAATTTCCTTAAAGCAGTTACAGAGCTTAAAATGCTCTCTCTTTCAGGTTTTATGCCTGACCTTGTTTGTTGCGCTCATTGCGGTGAAGAACCGTCAGGCGAATTTTATTTCAGCGTTGCAGATGGTTGCTTGTATTGCAGCGCAAGCGGAAAAGGCGGAATAAAGCTGAATGCCACGGTACTTGCGGCTATGCGTCATATCTGCTCAAGTCCTATCGAACGCATATATTCTTTTTCCTTGCCTGCAGACGATGAAAAACTTCTTATGCATGTGTGTGAAAAGTTTTTGCTTTCGCAAACCAAGAGAACCTTCAAGGCTCTTGATTTTTATAAGTCTTTAATTTAACTCAAAATAAATAAAGAAAGGAACGAAAAAATGAACTCATCATTTCTTCACAAGCTGTTCGGAACAACTCCGGACAAAGGCGTTCAGCCCAAAGAAGCTCTCGCCTACAGTATTGCCGGTTTCGGTCAGAACTTCATCTGCACGATTATCGGTTCATACATCACCGTCTTTATGACTGATGCACTTCTTTTCGGTGCAAAGGGTGTTAAGATTGGTGCTCTCGACGGTGCAATCGCTGTTGCAATCCTTATGCTTGGTGCTCGTGTTTTCGATGCATTCAACGACCCCATCATGGGCTCCGTTGTTGATAAAACCAGAACCAAGTGGGGTAAATGCCGCCCCTACCTCAAGTGGATGGCTTTCCCCATCGGTATTATGACAATTGCTTGCTTCCTTCCCGTCTTCAATCCCGAAAACGTTCTCAACAACTCCGAAGCAGTCCGCACTTTCGTTATCATCGGTGTTGTTTACGTTGTATGGAGCGTTGTTTACACAATCGCTGACGTTCCCTACTGGGGTCTTTCAACCTGCCTTACAAATAACACTGTAACAAGAGGTAACATCCTCACTGTTGCCCGTATGTTCTGCACAGTCGGTGCAGGTATCGTTACCGTTTTCGTTCCCATGATTACAGGTAACCTCACAGCAAAGTTCAAGTATACAGAAGCTGACATCGTTGAGATTATGGCTGCAAAAGCAGACGCTATCGCTATGATGGTCAAGAATCAGGGTGTTACTGCAGAAGAAGCTGCAAAAACCTTTATCGGCACAGTTAAGGTCGGTATGGAAATTCAGAACGCAGAACTGCTCAAGTGGATTTATTTCGTTTGCGCAGTAGTTCTTGTTGTTGCCGCTATCCCCATGTTCTTCTACGGCTTCAAGAACACAAAGGAACGCTTCACATCAGACGAAACTCCTCCCTCATTCGGTCACAACCTCAAGCTCCTCTTCAAGAATAAAGAGCTTCTTCTCATCGTTCTTTCAGGTATTCTCGGCGGTGCAAGAATGGTTTATTCTTACACAGGCGGTCTTTACTTTGCAAAGTACATCCTTCAGAACGAAGGTCTCTACGGCATCATCACTCTTCTTGTTGTTCCCGGCGGTCTTGTTGCATCCGTTCTTGTTCCCTGGATGTCCAAGAAGTTCACAAAGAAATGGTCATATATCGTTGTTCACCTTTTCGGCGGTGTTGTTATGACAGCAATGTATTTTGTTGGTTATGACAAGCCCTGGAAGCTCGCTGTTTGCGCTATCGGTCTTGTTCTCCTCGGTATTCCCCAGGGCGTTAACAACATCATTACATACGCTATGATCGGCGATACTGTTGACTATCTCGAATGGAAAACAGGCGAAAGAGGCGAAGGCATCTGCTTCGCTATGCAGACTCTTATCAACAAGATCGGTATGGCTGTAGGCGCATTCATCGGCGTTCTTTCAGTAAGCATCGCAGGTATCGACACGGCAACTTATGAAGTTTCAAACGGCAATGCTCTCTGGAGCGTTCTTATCATCTCAGGTGCTGTAAGTATGTTTGCTTGCGCAGTTCCCATGTTCTTCTACACAATCACAGAGAAGAGACAGGCTGAAATGGTTAAGGAAATCGAATCAAGAAAGAAATAAACAGCTTTCACTCTGCCCCACCATTTGCGGTGGGGCAGTTATTTTTTTATAATCAGATAAAGCATCAGCAAATCTGCCGCAAGCAACGCCGTGAATTTCCATAATGAAAATGAATTCAAAATCAGTGTTCTCTCCCTTTTGTTGCTGAATTTAATTTTCCATGACCGAAATATAAATTTTTTCATTATTTTTCGACTTTTTACAGCTTTCTTGTTTATTTTGTTCACTATTCACAAAAATAATTTCTAATATCAGGGAAAAAGTTGTTGACAAAATTCAATGTTTAGCTTATTATAGTTCATAAGAGGATTTTGAGAGGTCTTATAATGCCCGAATCTGCAAAGCTTAATTTAACCGATGAGGAACTCGCTCTTTCAGCCGCTGACGGCGATGACGAGTCTATGGCATTGTTGATTGCCAAAATTATGCCCATTGCAAAAGCAAAGGCAAATAAGCATGACGGTCCCCGCCTTTCCGCTGACGATCTCGTTCAGGAGGGTATGCTCGGTTTTCTCGATGCCGTCAAAAGCTTCCGCCCCGAAAAAGGCGTTCCTTTCAAATCATATGCCGAAACCTGCATCAATAACCGCATCATTTCGGCAGTCAGAGCCAGTTTCAACAATAAGAATGCGGCACTCACCAAAGCTGTTTCAATCGATGATAAATCATCCGATCTCTTTTCACGAAGCAGCGACCCTGCCGTTATCGTTGCTGAAAGGCACGGCTCCGAACATCTTAAAAAAATCATCAACACCGACCTTTCCGATTTTGAAAGGCAGGTTGTTGAGCTTCGACTTCTCAACAAAAGCTATGCACAGATATCAGCTTCGCTTGGTTGCAGCGAAAAAGCCGTTGACAATGCACTGCAGAGAATCCGAAAGAAAATCCGATCAAAGATATGAATTCTTCTTCGGAAGATTCAGATATGCCCACGTAGCTTAAAGCAGAGCGTTGTTCATCAAAGGTGACGGTGCGATTCCGTCCAAGGGCGAAAAAAATTTTTTAGCGAGGTTAAGATCATGTACGAAGACAAAACTCTCATCTGTAAGGAATGCGGCAACGAATTCGTTTTCACAGCCGGCGAACAGGAATTCTATGCTGAAAAAGGCTTTGTAAACGAGCCCCAGCGTTGCAAGGCTTGCAGAGATGCACGTAAGAATGCAACTCGTGGCGAGCGTGAGTGGTTTGAAGCTACCTGCGATTCCTGCGGTGGAGTTGCAAAGGTTCCCTTTAAGCCCCGTGAGGACAGACCTGTTTTCTGCAGCGAATGTTTCGCAAAGAAGCAGGAAGAAGCATAAGCCCTATTTAAATTTATGCTGATTCAAAGGACAACCCTTGGGGTTGTCCTTTTTGTCATCTATTCAAAAAACCGATGTGTCCGTTGAGGAAACATCGGTTTTATTTTTTATCGGGTTGTATATTCTTCGGTTGGAGCAGTTGTTATTTCTCCTTCGTTGAACGGATATCCTTGCGGATAGCTCACAGAAGGCGCTGTCAAATAGGTATCAAACAGTGAGCTTATATCCAGCTCCATATTATAAGTCGGAAACTCTTCAAAGGGAAAGAATCCGCTTGAAGCATCAACGTCAGATGCGTTTTCGTAAACGTTCTTTGCACCGAGTGCAAGATCAATTGCCGAAATATGCGTTCTTTCATCAACGGAAATATTCGTCTGACCGTAAAGCGAAAGCTGAAGTGTTCTTGCCGCTTTCACGTAATCAACAATCCACACGTCAAGATTGCCCGTGTAAGTTGCGTATTCGGTAAATCCCATTCGGGTTTCATCAGACGGTGCAACCTGACTTACTATATTGAATTTGAGCCAATTTTCCGTTGCCGCCTTGGTTGCAAGGGTCAGAATTTCACTTTTGTTATAGTTTGTTGTGACGAAAGGCAGAAACGTATCAATAGCCCTGTTCAATTCGGAAAGAGATGCATTACGAATACTTTCAAGCACTGCTGTAATCAATCTTCTCTGTCTTTCCGTACGTTCGGGCTCACCGTCAAGCTTTCTGATTCTTGCAAAGACAAGAGCGTGTTCACCGTCAAGTCTGACTTTTTCACCGCTTTCAAAGCCTTTCATTTTTGTTGTGCGGTTCATAAAATCAGCTTCTGCATCAGTGACCATAACGTTAACGCCGCCAAGCGTATTGATTGCATCAATGAATGATTGATAATTAATCGTTACAAAATGGTCGATTTCGATTTTATAGTTATCTGATAATACCTCCGCCAGCTTTGCGGCACCGCCCCAGGAATAAGCGTGATTTGTTTTGTCATATCTATCCTGACCTGCAACGTTCATATAGGTATAAGAATCACGCAAGAATGAAGTCAGAATAATCTGACGTGTCTTTTTATTTACCGTCAGCAAAATTGCCGTGTCTGAACGATGCGAATTATCCTCATCATCCTCGCCTATGAGTAAAACGTTGATAACATTTTTACTGTAAAGCTTGTCGCCCCCGTTTGTTGCCCAGCTCTTGACAAAATCCTTAACGGATTCTGCGTTTTCTATATCGCTTATCTGCTTGAAATTCAGATTCTCCGCTTCATAGAAAAACACTGCATCGGGGTCGCCGTTTCTGCCGTCACTGTAATTAAGTTTATTGAATTTCGAACGGACGAAGAACACCATAACGCCCGAAGCAACCAAAACCAGACAAAGCAAACCGCAAAGAATACCAATGATTATACCCTTGGAGTTCTTCTTTGCGGCTCGATTTTCTTTATAGTTGCCGGTGTTATTAACGTCCTTGATTTCGTCCGATTTCTTTGAATTTTTGCTCAAGGAAATCACCTGAAATAAATTAAGAATTAAATATTTTAACCTGCAGAATGCTTCTTCAGATAAGCAGTGCTTACCCAACCGGTATGACCGTTATAAGTAGCTTTTGCCCATCCTTCAACAGATTCGGTAACGTTGAGAACTGTCTGGTTGGGAATTTCAATAAGGATGCTTCCCGATTTTGACGCCTCACTGCGAAGATTCAGCCCACCGCCGTTCTTTGTTGTAACAACGTATTCGCCTGCAGGAATAGGTTCCTGCATATCGCTTACGGGAGCAACAACGCAGTTATAATAAACCTCACCTGCGTTAAGTTCCTGACAATATGCATCATACATTTCGCTGACGGTAACAAGCTTGTATCCTGCGGCAACAAGCTTCGGGATAAGAATTTCACTCATATCTGCAGTGAAATCATAAATATCGTGCATAAGGATGATTGCACCGTCATCAACGTCACGCATTACTGCATCGATGATATCGTTCATTTCTTTCTGACGCTGTTCTTCGGTTCTGGTTTTACCTGAAACATCCTTGTGTCGCCAGTCGTTCGTGTCAATAGACCACTGAATGAGGGGCATATCGATTTCATCCTCTACACCTTTGAAATTACCGCCAGGTGCACGTAAAAGCTTAACGTCAACACCGAACCGGGTCTTTATCGTTTCATTAACAGTGTCAATCTGATAGTTTCGTTCGGAATCGCTGATTTTATTGAGATATTTATGGCTGTAAGTATGGTTTGCTATTTCACATCCCATATCGATTGCTCTCTGAATTGTATCTGTACCGCTGTCAATTCTGTTGCCGACAACGAAAAACGTTGCAACGGAATTGTTCTTTTCAAGCGCAGTTAATATTCTGTTTGTGGTTGACGGATTGGGGCCGTCATCATAGGTCAAAGCGATGAGTTTTTCTTTTGAAGGTGTTTTTACTTCAGCCTTTGTTGTTGTTTCATCGCCTGCGGTCTCACCGCCGACTTCAACAACCTGACCCTGACTGTTTGTCGGTTTGTTTTCTTCCTCATTTTTATCAACGGAACAAGCGCTGAAAACAAAAAGAACGCAAAGAAGAAGCGAAATTATTGTAAGAAAAAGCTTTCTCTTTTGCATCTTTGATCCCCCTTGAATATAATAACCATTTATTTGTGTTTTATTAATCTGATGAAAAAAGCGGAGCATCCGCAAGGATACTCCGCCGAACTATTCAATTAAATTCTTGCGCTAATTTAATCAAACAAGTTTTAGCAAAGCTAAAGCTTAAATTAGTTCTTCTTTGTGCAAACGAAAGCAGCTGCAGCAGCTACTGAAACAGCAGCGAAAACAGCGATGCCTACGGGAGCAGAACCTGTTTCAGGTGTTTCAACGGGCTCTGTAACAAAGATGTCGGGTGTGTACCAGCTAAGGATCATTTCCTTAAGCTTGTTGATGAGGTCGTTCATGCGGGGAAGCTCAGCGCCTGCAACGAGGCCTTCGAGTTCTGCAACAAGACCGTCAACGTTACCGCCAGCGATGCCGTTTACGAGGTCATCAAGAGCTTCGATGATCTTGATAACAACGGATTCAACGTCATTCCACTGTGCCATGCCAGCCTTAGCAAGCTCAACGATTGCGTTAAGAACGTCCTTAACGGTAAGTTCTGTTGAAGCAGCTTCAGTAGCAGCAACAGTTGTTGTAGCAGCTGCTGTTGACTCAACATCTGTAGCAAAAGCCATAGCTGTGCATGAGAGAGCCATTACAAGTGCAAGAACAATTGCAAGTACCTTTTTCATTTCGAACCATTCCTTTCATTTTTTATTGCAAGAGCAACAATTGTTATCTTATATTACCATACATACGCTTTTATGTCAATAACTTTTCAACCAAAAATGAACGGTCATTGTCCTTCAAGTGTATAAATTATTAACATAAAAGCAATGCGGTAACAATAAGCTATGTTATTTTCGGCTTATTTGAAGCAGTCGTGATATACGGTTGACCAAAGGAACCATACGTCTGCACCGCTCTGATAGTAGGAGTCGTCAACAAGCTGGTTGGATGCTGAACCTGAAGCTCTTACAAAGCCTGTCTTTCTGAGTTCCTCAACAAAGAGGTTAGCCATCTGAGTATCCTTGAAGGTGATTCTTGCCTTCATCTTGAGCTCTGTTCTGGGCCATGTGTACTTTGTAAGCTGACCCTTAACGAAGCCTGTGGGCCACCAATATTTTGCATAAGGTCTTGAGAATACCTTCTTGTAGTGACCGTTATTGCCTTCTGCCCAGTAGCAATCCATTGACATATAGAGCCAATCTTCCTGGTCTGCGCAGTTGTAGTGGTTGATATCGTTGATGTTACCTGTGTTTACGCCTTCTTTCTGAGTGTAAAGACCGATTTCAGCACCAACGAGAAGCCAGCCGTACTGACCCTTCCAGAGCTGAATCATCCAGTCCTTGCCACCTTAGTTAAAACGGAAACGAACCTGGTCGATGAACATAGCTGTCATGGGAGCCATGTTATCGTAAACTTCGTTGTAGCCTGCGTTCTTCTGCCAGCAATCCTTATCGTCGGTGTAGTAGTAACCGTCGCTGCTGTATCTGTAACCTGCAACCTGAACGCCGTCCTCTCCGATGAGGTCCTGAACGTTGATACCTGACTGGGTTTTTCCGCCTGATGAACCGTTTGAACCCTGATTGCCGCTGTTACCGGTTGAGGGCTTTGTTGTTACGGGTTTGTTGGATGTGGGTTTGTTATTGGGGTTGACTGCATCCTGAGTTGCATTCAGAATTGTTTCTGCAACTGAAGGAAGTGAAGTGTCAACAGTGGGTGTTTCAAAGCTGTATGTAGGTGTTTCTGCTGTGGGACGTTCGTAATTGGTGGTGGGCTGAGTCACTTCTTCCTTATTCATAAAACCGGGAAGAATGAGAGCAGCGGCTGTAGCGGCAACAATAACGATTATTGCGCTGACAGCGATAATGATGATCTTCTGTGTCGTTTTGTTCATCGCCAATACCTCTTTCTTTTAGTTTTCTACGTCTCGTGATTTATCTGACATCCTGCCAGATGAAAATTACATCTTTGCCATAGATTTTATATGTATCTTTAACAGTCGGATCGAACGATGAAACGCTCTCAAATCCTTCCTGTGTAAGTGACTGAGCAAATGCCTGAGCCATCTCTTCATCCTTGAAAGTGATTCTGCAAAGAACTCTGAGAGGATCGGAATTCTTCTTATCCTCAAGCTGGGCAAAAACGAATCCTGTGGGCCACCAGTGGAGGCTGTATGCTCTTGTGAGCTGGGGAAGATAATTGCCGTTACCTGCTTCATCCCAAAGAACGGTCATTTCCATATTGAGCCATTCCTCATAGGGAGCGCAGTTATAATGACCGATGGCACTTACTGTACCTTTGGGTCTTGTGTAAAGACCAACTTCGCCGCCGATAGTTCCCATTTCACCGGAAATATACTGACCTTTCCAGATCTGAATCATATATTCCTTGTTGTTATATTCAAACTTCATTCTTGCGGTATCGATACTGAAATCGATAAGCTGTGCACCCCAGTCGTAAAGACGGTTGTAGCCGAAGTTTGCCTGAACGCAGGCAGGGTCTGTATCATCGTTGTATATGTATTCTTTTGTACCGTAAACCTTATAACCCATACTGTTGAGTCCCGAGAATGACATATCCTTGGGAAGGTTTCCGCTCGGAGTCGGTGCAGGAGGTGTCACAGCAGAACCGTGAGACATATTATCCTCATCAAGCACGGGAATTGTTACGCCCTCTTCCTTATCAACAACAACCGGAGGTGCTGTCGGTTCTTCTGCGGGCTTTGTTGTTACGATTTCAGTTGTAGGAGCAACCGTTGTTATCAGGTCGGTAAGTGCTTCCTTTGTTGTTTCAGCAACCTGCACGAGAGTTGTGCTTTCTTCGGCGTTGAGAACGCCGCCCGAGCCGTGTGCCGATTTCAGAATAAGCGCACACACAACTGCAACAACTGCCACTGCAAGAACGCTGACTGCGATAACAATCGCATTTGTGTTCTTTTTATTCATTATCTTTCTCCTTGTTTTCCTTTCCCTTTGCCGCAAACTGCAGCTACCCGTTTTTATTCGCATTTTTACTGCGAATCACTCATTTGAATTTATGTTTTTGTCAAACCTTGCGTTCGGCAAGGTTTGACCTGGTGGAGATGGCGGTAATCGAAACCGCGTCCGAAAAACCTCTGCAGGGACTTTCTACGAGTGTATCCCGTCTTTTAACGTTCCCTCCCGCAAGCGCCGATGGGCAGGCTCGTGCGTTCAGTAGACAGATTGTTCATGACGGGCTATCCGCCGTTACCCGTTCACGTTCACTGCTGATCGACGCCTCTTATGCGGCCGCAGTACTCCGCACAGAGACGGCTGCTTATTTAAGCAGCGAGAGCAACTTTATTGTTGTCGTTTAAATTTGAAAATTGCGGATTTTATAGCGGTCCCGCACCGCTACTCGCTTATCCGGGCTCGGGTCCCCCGTCGAAATCCTTTCATCCCCGAATATTATCTGCGTAAATTACGCTCGATAGTTCTTTGAGCATCTTTCTTCGCTGCAACCTCACGTTTATCATAAAGCTTCTTACCTTTGCAAAGACCGATTTCAACCTTTGCTCTGCCTTTTTTGAAATAAACGCTCAGAGGTACAATCGCAAGACCTTCCTGCTTGACCTGAGCATAAAATCTTCTGATTTCACGCTTATGGAGAAGCAAACGCTTTGTTCTGAGAGGATCACGGTTAAAAATATTGCCGTGTTCATAAGGACTGATATGCATTCCGTTGACAAACATCTCGCCGTCTTTTACGAAACACCACGAATCCTTGAGATTGATTTTACCCTGACGGATTGACTTGACCTCCGTGCCGAAAAGCTCAAGACCGGCTTCAAGCTTTTCAAGGACAAAATAATCGTGATATGCTTTTTTGTTCTGGGCAACAATCTTGATGCCGCTGTCTTTATTCATAAGTGTAAACCTCGTGTATGCCGTTGCCACACTCGGGGGCGATTATAACATACATTAAATCAGTGTGTCAATATATAATAATTGTTGCACAAAAATGCAAAATATTTAATTTTGTGCAAAACAAACAAGCGAAACCGCTTTGTCGGCAACTGTCTGACAGCTTATCACATTATATTACGTTATCGGCTGCCGTAAGTTCTCTTTTTTGCATAAAAATCTTTTTTCTGCTTTTTTTCTGCAGCTTCTCTCTTTGCAGCGGCGGCTCTTTTTGCCTTAACCCTTGAGAGAGGTTTGCCTTTTTTAGCAGGTTTTTTCTTGGTTTCCTTGCCGAGGTCGGGGTTTTCCTTATAGAAAACAATGCTTCCGCCGACAACCTGAATAACCTCACTGCCGGTTGCTTCAGCAAGTTTATCCGCAAACTCACGGGGAGTTTCAGGAGCACTTTCGAGAAGCACTTTAATCTTTATAAGCTCTCTTTTACGAAGGGCATCGGCAACCTGCTCGATAAGAGCGTCGGACATACCGCCTTTGCCAATCTGAAAAAGAGGCTCGAGAGAGTTTGCCTGCGCTCTGAACGCAGCTCTTTCCTTACCTGTCATTATTTTGTATCTCCAATCATTTTTGCAATTTCACGTACTGCTTTACCTCTGTGGCTGATTGCATCCTTTTCAGCCGCTGTAAGCTGTGCCATTGTTTTTTCACCGTTATATTCAACGGGCCAGAACATAGGATCGTAACCGAATCCGCCGTCGCCTATAAGCTCGTGACCGATATATCCTCTGCACTCGCCTCTTGCGGTAATTTTTCTGCCGTCGGGATAAACGCAGCATACAACGCTCACGTATGCCGCACCTCTTTCAGAATCAGCTACACCGTCAAGCTCTTTGAAAAGCTTTGCGTTATTCGCATCATCATCGCAAGGCTCGCCCGCATATCTTGCCGAGTATACTCCGGGAGCACCGCCGAGATAATCAACCGCAATTCCCGAATCGTCTGCAATGCAGGGCATACCGCTTTCTCTGCAACCGCTTTCAGCTTTCAGAAAAGCATTTTCTTCAAACGTTGTTCCTGTTTCCTCAACGTCAGAAAGCTCAACGCCCGCTTCTTCTGCAAGAAGAACACGGATTCCGAGAGGAGAGAGAATGCGCTGAAGCTCATCTCTTTTTTTCATATTGTGGGTTGCGATAATATAATCCATACCTTTATTATTCCTCGCCTTTTTCTTCTTCAAACAGAGCTTCTGCGAAATCAGCGGCAACAAAGGGTCTGAGGTCATCAATACCCTCGCCTACACCGATAAACTTAACGGGAACCTTGAGGTCGTTCTTGATTGAAAGAACAACACCGCCTTTTGCTGTGCCGTCAAGCTTTGTGAGGATGATGCCCGTAATTTCGGCAACGTCTTTGAATTCCTTTGCCTGATTTACCGCATTCTGACCTGTTGTTGCGTCAAGAACAAGCAGGATTTCGCGGTCAGCATAGGGAAGCTGACGGTCAATAACTCTGTAAATCTTTGCAAGCTCTTCCATAAGATTTTTCTTGTTGTGAAGTCTGCCTGCGGTATCGCAGATAATGATATCGGCATTTCTAGCCTTACCTGCACTGATTGTATCAAAAACAACTGCGGCAGGGTCTGCGCCTTCCTTGTGCTTAACAATATCAACACCTGCACGATCAGCCCAGATTTCAAGCTGGTCGATAGCTGCGGCACGGAAAGTATCAGCCGCACCGAGGATAACCTTCTTGCCCTCTTCCTTGAACATAGCCGCCATCTTGCCGATGGATGTTGTTTTACCTACACCGTTGACACCGATTACAAGGATAACCGAAGGAACGGTAATCATATCGATTTCTTCGCCGCCGCTGAGAAGCTCAGCAACAATTTTTCTGATTTCTTTTTTAACGTCCTTGACCTTATGAAGATTCTTCTTGAAAACGGAATCCTTGAGTCTTTCAACGATTTCGGTCGCGGTATTTACACCGACGTCCGCCATAACAAGAATTTCTTCAAGGTCATCGTAAAACTCATCGTCAATTTCGTTTTTGCCGTAAAGCGCAGCATTGATTGCGCCTGACATACTGTCTCTGGTCTTTTTCAGACCTCTGTTGATTTTATCGAAAAATCCCATAACGTACCTCTATATATAAAATGTATTCGGAATCAGCGGGAAATTACTGTTCCTTTGCGTTCTTTACTATGTTGTCGATCATCTTTCTGAGTGAAGGATCCTTCTGAATCTCCTGAGAGATAAGCTCTGCTGAATAAAGGATTGTCGTTCTGTCTCTGTTGCCGAAAAATTCACTTATCTGCTTCTGGGTAAGATCGGTCGTTGTTCTGACGATATAGATAGCAACCTGTCTTGCCTTTGCGGTTTTTGCATCCTTCTTCTTTGAGATGATATCGCTCTGCGGAATACCGTAAGTTCTTGCGGTTTCGCTGATAATCTTATTGACAATAACCTCGATGGGTCTGCTGTCATTCATAATATCCTTAATAGCGTTCTGTGCCATGGCAACGTTGATTGCCGCACCCTCGATGCTGACAAGAGCATTGATTTTCTTTACAGCGCCTTCAAGCTGACGGATATTAGCTCTGATTTTTTCTGCAACAAACTGAACAACCTCATCGGGAAGCTCAAGACCGAGAGTGTTTGCCTTGCGCTGGATGATAGCCATTCTTGTTTCAATATCAGGCGGCTGGATATCCGCGATAAGTCCCCACTCGAATCTGTTTTTAAGACGGTCGTCAAGAACTTCAATATCCTTGGGTGAGCTGTCTGACGTGAGAACAATCTGTTTGCCTGCCTGAGTCAACGCATTGAAGGTGTGGAAGAACTCTTCCTGCGTTGAGGTCTTGCCTGCAATGAACTGAATATCGTCCACAAGCAGAACGTCGCAGTTTCTGTACTTCTCGTGAATTTCATTCATTCTGCCCTTGTTGATGCCGCCAACGATGAGGTTAACAAACTCCTCACCTCTTGTGAATATGATGTCGGCATCAGGATTCTTTGCAAGAATCGCCGAGCTTATAGCTCTGAGAAGATGAGTCTTGCCGAGACCCGAGTTACCGTAGATAAACAAAGGGTTATATGCTACACCGGGTGCTGCAGCAACAGCCTGAGCCGCTGCGTGAGCAAATCTGTTTGAAGGACCTACAACAAACGTTTCGAACGTATTCTGCTCAATGCTGATTACAGAACCGGGTTTTTCTTCGCTTGATTTCTGTGCTTTTGCCGCCGCTTCGTCAGGGTCTATAAGAACAACGTCAATCTCAAAACCCATAACAGCCTTGAATGCATCTTTAAGCTCCTGATAAAACTGCTGCTCAATAATCTTTTTCATAAAATTGCTTACTGCAATTTCAACCTTTGTGCCGTCAAAGCTGAGAATTTCAAGAGGCTTGAACCATATTTCATATATTACCTCTCCGACGCTTTTTTTCAGGTGTTCACACACCAGTTGCCACATATCCTTAACGGATTCCATTGATTAACAACCTTCCTCTTCTTTTCGTTAAATCTGTCTATCCTGCCAATGCAAAAGCACCGCTCAACCGCTTTGAATCGATACTTTCGCATTTTACTGATAATGATACATAATGCAGTATATCACAAAGCGCTGTTTTTTTCAACCCAAACACGCAAAAAATAAGTTAAATAAAAAAATTGTTGACATTTCCACACAAGCTGTTATATAATGTGTATTCCGAGGGGTATTTTACCCTTATTTAGTTATGCCCTCTAATCGGAAAACCGCCCAAGGCGGCCACCGATTAAACCAATTCAAAAGTGAAACGGAGGTTAGAAAAATGAAAAGAACTTACCAGCCCAAGAAGCGTCATCGCAAGATGGAACACGGTTTCCGCAAGAGAATGGCTGACAGAAACGGTCGCAAGGTTCTTGCCCGCCGCAGAGCAAAGGGCAGAAAGCAGCTCTCTTATTAATTTCTGAGAGGGATGTTCAGTAATGTCCTACCCGGTAACCTTAAAACAGAATACCGAGTTTAACCGTGCTTATGGCAGGGGAAAGGTCAAAACGTCCCCGGCCTTGGTGACCTATGCTGTAAAGAACAGAGGTCTCGGCTGCCGAATCGGCATCACAACCGCCAAAAAGCTCGGCAGCGCAGTCGAGAGAAACAGATGCCGCCGTATTATCAGGGCGGCATTCTCCTCGGTCTCTCATCAATGCAGCGGCAACTGGGATATTGTGTTTGTTGCAAGGTTCAAAACGAAAAAGGTTAAAAGCACCGACCTCACCTCCGTTATGCTCTCGCATTTAACGGAACTCGGAATAATCAGGAATTCGTCGACGGGAGCTGAATCCTGATGAAAAAACTACTTCTACTTCTTATCCGCTTTTACCGCAGGTGTATATCACCTCTCTTCCCGCCGTCGTGCAGGTTCTATCCGACCTGCTCGCAATATGCTATCGAAGCAATTGAAGTTCACGGAGCATTCAAGGGGTTTCTCCTTACAGTTTGGAGAATATTAAGATGTAATCCCCTTTCACCGGGCGGTGTCGATCTCGTTCCGCCTAAGAAACACTCACATTCGGAGGATAAAAAATAATGTATCAAGTGCTTGGTATACCTTTCGGATATTTGCTTGATCTCATCTATCAGACGATAGGTGTGGGAAGCTATGCAGTTTCAATCATTCTGCTTACCCTTTTCACAAGAGTTCTGACGATACCTTCATCAATCAGTCAGCAGAAGGGTATGGCTAAAACCCAGCGTATGCAGGCAAAGGTTCGCAAGATTCAGACCAAATATGCCGGCGATCAGAGAAGAATTCAGGAAGAAACCACTGCTCTTTATCAGCGTGAGGGTTATAACCCCATGAGTGCAGGTTGCACACCTATGATCCTTCAGTTCGTTATTCTTTTCGGTCTCATCGGTGCTATTTACTATCCGTTAAGCAACTTCCTCCATATCCCGAAAGAACAGGTCACTGCTCTCACAGAAGCTGTTATGACACTTCCTGCAGTTGCAGGTGCAAAGAACACAGGCATTCAGGTTGAGCTTCTTGTTATGGAACATATCAAGGATCTCGCTTACCTTGTTGACAGCGGCAAAATCACTCAGCAGACTTTCGATGCAATTCAGAGTACCAACTTTGAAATTTTCGGCATCTCAATGGGTGTTAAGCCCACTGACGAAGGCGTTACAAAATTAGTTTGGCTTGTTCCCGTTCTCTCCTTCATCACTTCAATGCTTTCAGGCGTTTATTCGATGATTAAGCAGAAGCAGCAGAATCCCACCGCAGCAAACAATCCCACTATGGGTTGCATGATGCTCGGTATGCCTCTTATGTCACTCTATTTCGTTATCAACTACCCCATCGGCATTGGTGTTTACTGGATTGCTTCAGGTCTTTTCGGCTTCATTTCAACCGTTATCATCGGTTATTTCTACAGCCCCAAAAAGACTCTTGCAAAGCTTATGATCGACGAAACTATCGAACGCCGCTCCAAAGAAGAAAACCAGAAGCTGATTTCAGCTAAAAAATAAGACTGTTTTGGTGGTGAAATTTTGATTAAAGAAGCTATTGGCACAGGCTCATCTCTTGACGAAGCAAAAGAGGCTGCCCTCAAAGCACTTGAAGCTCCTGAGGATGCAGATGTTAAATATGAAGTTCTCGAAAGAGAAAAGGCAAAGCTCTTCGGTCTTTTCGGCGGCTCACTTGCCAAAGTTAAGGCATTCTACGAATATGAAGAAGATCCCTTTGCAAAAGCAAAGAATTACGTTCTCACAATCCTTGCAAGCCTCGGTGTAAACGATGCAGAAATCAGCGTTGAAGCTGATGAAGAGGATGTTCGCATTTCCATCAACTGCGGTGACGATTACGGTTCAGTTATCGGCAGAAGAGGCGAAACTCTCGATGCTATCCAGTATCTCACTCGCCTTGTTATTAACAGAGGCAACGAAGATTACAAGAGAGTTTCAATCAACGTAGGCAACTACCGTGAAAAGAGAGAAAATACTCTCCGTTCTCTTGCTCGCAAGAACGCCGCAAAGGTAAGAAAGTACGGCAGAAACGTTGTTCTTGAGCCCATGAATCCCTATGAACGCCGCATCATCCATACAACCGTTCAGGATATCGAAGGCGTTACTTCCCACTCCGTTGGCAGTGACAGTGACCGTAAGGTTGTTATCACCCTTGAAGAAGGCGTTAAGCCCACTCACAGCGGCGGTTACAACAAAGGCGGCCGTGGCGGTTACAACAAAGGCGGTAACAGAGGCGGATACAACAGAGGCTCCAAACCCTCTTATAATAAGAGCGAAGCCGCTGCCCCCTCAAGACCTCCCCGTTCAGATTCCGCAGGTGCATCACTCTACGGCAAAATCGACCTCAATAAATAATAAATTAACTCCTTGCTCAGGCAGGGAGTTTTTTATTGCATATAATTTTGTAATTTGTAAATTTTTGTCAAACGCTTGGTTGTTTTGTTGACAAACAGATTTTTTTATGATATAGTTTCAGCAATTATTAAGAGCTAAGGGGGAATTTTATATGTTTACAGGATTCGTGAGAGAAATTGACAGCGTGGGCAGAATCGTTATCCCGAAACAGCTCAGAAAAGAACTCGGTATGCTTGAAGAAGGTTGTAAGGTTGAACTGTTTTCTGACGGAAAGCAGATTATTCTGAAAAAATCAGAATGCGACTGTATTTTTTGCAAGGCAGAAACCGACCTCGTTGAATTTGAAGGCAAACACATCTGCAAGGCTTGTATGGATAAAATCAAAGCTGCCGAAATAGCTGAATAAAAATCAAAGCATCACCTGACAGAACAATCTGTCGGGTGATTTTTTTATGCTTCCTTGAATAAGATTATATATAATATTGGGTTCAAGGAGTGTAAGATATGGATTGGCATTCGATTTCTGCCACTGAAACGGCTGAAAAGCTGAAAACAAATATCGAAAAAGGACTGTCCGAAAACGAAGCAAAGAAAAGACTTGAAAAAATCGGAAGCAACACCTTACAAAGCCGAAATAAACCATCCGTTATAAAACGTTTTTTGGCGCAATTCAAGGATTTCTGCGTTATCATCCTTTTTGTTGCATGTATCATTTCGTTTGCCACGGGTTTTCTTGAAGGTAAGGGTGATTTTGTTGAGCCGATTGTTATTCTTTCGATTGTTTTTGCAAATGCCGTAATCGGTGTTATTCAGGAGCAAAAAGCAGAAAAAGCAATTGAAGCTTTACAAAAAATGTCCGCACCGACTGCCTGTGTAATACGAGGCGGTCAGGCAAAAAGAATTCCTGCTTCGCTTATCACAGTCGGAGATATAATCTGCCTCGAGAGTGGAGATATGGTGCCTGCCGATTGCAGACTGATAACAGCAAACGGACTTCGGATTCAGGAAAGTGCATTAACCGGCGAATCCGTCCCTTGTACAAAAGATGCATCTGCAATTCTTGAAAATAACTGTGCACAAGCCGACAGGAAAAATATGATTTATTCATCAACAACCGTTATGGCAGGCAACTGCACGGCAATTGTGACTGAAACAGGTATGAACACCAAGGTTGGCAAAATTGCTGACTTGTTAGCAGATGAAGACGCTCCACTCACTCCCCTTCAACAGAGACTTGCAAAGGTCGGCAAAGCTCTGGGTATCGGTGCGGTTGCAATCTGCGCCGTTGTTTTTATTCTCGGAATTATCAGAAAAAGCGGAATCCTGCCCTCGTTTATGCTTGCCGTCAGCCTTGCTGTTGCCGCAATCCCCGAAGGATTGCCTGCCGTTGTAACCGTGGTGCTTTCAATGGGTGTTCAGCGCATGGCTAAAAGCAACGCAATTATCCGTTTCCTCCCTGCGGTTGAAACTCTCGGTGCGGCAACCGTAATCTGTTCGGATAAAACGGGCACCCTCACGCAAAACCGAATGACTGTCACTAAAATATTTTCTCCGTCAGGAGAAACAAAAGCCGACTCCTCTGCAGCACAAAAAATTCTTCTCTATGCCGCCCTTTGCAGCAACGCAAAAGAAAACAAAAAAGGGAAAATTACGGAATTAATCGGTGATCCGACGGAAACCGCACTACTTTCCGCCGCCTTATCATCAGGAATCAGACCAGACCCTGCACTTCACGTGCGACGGTACGAAACTCCGTTTTCAGGCGAAAGAAAGCGTATGTCTGTTGTCTGCTCTGTTGACGGAAAAGATTTGCTTCTTCTCAAAGGTGCGCCCGACGTTGTGCTTCCGAGATGCGTGAAATACCTTTCTTCGGGCGGCGAGATTCCCTTAACATCAAATAAAAAGCAGGATATCCTCCGCCAGAATGAATTGATGGCAAAGCAAGCGTTGAGAGTTATCGCTGTTGCGTACAGAACAGCCGAAAGCAGAAATGATTCCCGTGAAAACGACCTTGTTTTTGCAGGTATGCTCGGTATGACCGACCCACCGAGACCCGAAGCCGCAAAAGCAGTTTCCGTTTGCAAAAAAGCAGGAATAACCCCCGTTATGATAACGGGCGACCACATATCAACCGCCTGCGCAATAGCCGATTCGCTCGGTATATCGGATAAATCAACCATCGCAATGACGGGCAATCAGCTCGATGCTTTGAGTGATTCTGAACTTCAGAAAGCAGTTGAAAATTGCCGTGTTTTTGCAAGAGTCACCCCTGAACACAAAGTCAGAATTGTCAAGGCTTTCCGTGCAAGAGGCGAAACCGTGGCTATGACGGGTGACGGAGTTAACGATGCCCCTGCGCTTAAAGCGGCAGATATCGGTTGCGCTATGGGCAAAAGCGGCACAGACGTTGCAAAAAACGCGGCTGATATGATACTCACCGATGACAACTTTGCAACAATTGTCAAAGCGGTTGAACAAGGAAGAGGAATTTACGATAATATCAAAAAAGCGGTGCATTTCCTTCTCGGCACTAACATCGGTGAAATCATAGCTGTTTTTGCCGCCTCTGTGCTCGGCTTCGGAGCTCCACTTCTTCCGATTCAGCTCCTTTGGGTGAATCTCGTCACCGATTCCTTACCCGCAATAGCTCTCGGCACGGAAAAAACGGAGTCAAATATTATGCGCCGTAAACCCGTGCCACCGTCAAAAGGTTTTTTCTCCGACGGATTATGGCTCGATATAACTCTTGAAGGGGCTTTCGTCGGAGCTTTAACGCTACTTGCACACGCAATCGGAAATTTTGTTTTCGGAGGCGTCGGAGGCACAATGGCTTTTTGTACTTTGAGTTTCTGCGAAATTTCTCACGCTGTAAATACTCGCTCATACGAACCCGTTCTCGGACGTGAATTTTTCTCAAATCGAATGATGAACCTTGCGATTATCGTTTGCACCGTGCTTCAGGCAGGTGTTGTGTGTCTGCCGGGAATCGCTCCGTTTTTCGGAACTGTTCCGCTGAATATGATTCAGTGGGCAACCGTTATTGCACTATCATCAATGCCTCTGATAATCGGAGAAATCAGCAAACGTCTTTTTAGATAACAGACTTATAACAACATTATTAAATTTGCTTATTTTTCTTTATTAGAAATTTGTTTTGTTTCTCTTTTGTTATCATATAATTTGGTATATAATAGTATCAAATACGTAGAACGGAGTGACCGTTTTGTCCAAAACCCTTGTATTAACTGAAAAACCGTCCGTTGCCAAGGATATCGCCCGAGTGCTGGGATGCAAGAAAAACGGTAACGGCTGCATAATAGGTGATAAATATATCGTTACGTGGGCATTGGGTCATCTTGTAACGCTTGCCGATCCCGAAACCTATGACGCAAAATATAAAACCTGGCGTATGGATGACCTTCCGATGCTTCCGAATAATATGAAGCTCGTTGTAATCGGTCAGACCGCCAAGCAATTCAAGGCTGTCAGTTCTTTGTTGGGCAGCAATGAGGTTGATAAAATCGTTATCGCTACCGACGCAGGTCGTGAGGGCGAGCTCGTTGCCCGTTGGATTATCAAAAAAGCAAACTGTAAAAAGCCGATGCTTCGTCTCTGGATTTCGTCGCAGACAGACAAGGCAATCCGTGAGGGATTTGCTTCGCTCAAACCCGCCTCACAGTATGATAACCTTTATAAAAGTGCGCAGTGCCGTGCCGAGGCAGACTGGCTTGTGGGTCTCAACGTCACACGTGCTCTTACCTGCAAACATAACGCACAGCTCTCTGCAGGCAGAGTCCAGACTCCGACCCTCGCTATGATAGTCAAACGTGAGGAAGAAATTCTTCGTTTCAGATCCAAGGATTATTTCACCGTTAAAGCCGATTTCGGCGGATATACGGCGCTTTATAAAGACTCCAACAATCAGGCAAGATTCTTTGATGCATCTGCGGCACAGCAGATTGCTGACGACGTTAAAGGCAAAAGAGGTGTGCTTTCAGAGGTCAAAAAGGTATACCGTTTCAAGGCACCTCCTGCAGCATACGACCTAACCGAGCTTCAGCGTGATGCCAACAAAAAATACGGCTATTCTGCAAAACAGACACTCTCTCTGATGCAGAGCCTTTATGAAACTCACAAGCTTCTCACCTATCCGAGAACGGATTCCCGCTATATAACAAAAGACGTTGCGGCCACTCTGCCCGAAAGGCTCAAGGCAATTGCAATCGGCCCTTATAAAGATGCCGCAACCGCAATCCTTCGCACAAAACCGATTCAGACCAAATATATCGTCAACGATTCAAAGGTCACCGACCACCACGCAATCATCCCCACAGAGCAATACGTTGACCTCAACAAGCTCACCCGTGAGGAAAGACATATCTATGACCTTGTTGTCAGACGTTTTCTTGCCGTTTTAAGCGCACCCTTCGAATATGACGAGGTGCAGGTCAAGATTACCGTTGGCAAATATAACTTCTATACAAAAGGTCAGTCTGTCAAGTCAGCAGGCTGGAAAGCCCTCTATGATTCATCTCTTTCCGATGATGAGGATGATTCCGACGATATCCGTTCACAGACTCTGCCCTCTCTTTCACAGGGTGCACCCGTTTTTCCGAAGGACGTTCGCATCAGCGCAGGCAAAACCACTCCCCCTGCAAGATACACCGAAGCAACGCTTCTTACCGCTATGGAAAATCCGATGGGTCAGGTTGATGACGGTTCGCTTCGGGATGCTTTGAAAACCGCAGGTGGTCTTGGCACACCTGCAACAAGAGCCGATATTATCGAAAAGCTTTTCGATTCCTTCTACGTTGAGAGAAGAGGCAAAGAAATCTACCCCACCTCAAAGGGCAAACAGCTTATCGACATCGTGCCTGCCGACCTTAAATCAGCAGAGCTCACAGCTCGTTGGGAGCAACGTCTCTCCCTGATTGCAAAAGGCTCTGCAAACGATAAACAGTTCATCTCTGAAATGCGAGGATATGCGACTTCGCTTGTAGGTGCTGTAAAATCAAGCGAGTCAAAATATAAACACGACAATATGACCCGAGAGGTCTGTCCCGAATGCGGTAAATATCTGCTCGAAGTCAACGGTAAAAAGGGCAAGATGCTCGTTTGTCAGGACAGAGAGTGCGGCTATCGCAAAAGTATTTCAGTTATCACAAACGCACGTTGCCCCGAATGCCACAAAAAACTTGAAATGCGTGGTGAGGGCGACAAAAAAGCGTTCTTCTGTGTTTGCGGATACAGAGAAAAATTATCCGATTTTGAAAAAAGAAAAGAAAGCGCAGGTGCCGGCAAGAGAGACGTTGCAAAATATATGCAGCAGCAATCCAAGGCAAAAGCCTCAAGCAATCCTCTTGCTGATCAGCTCGCCAAATGGATGGAGGAAAACCAATGAAACGTGTGGTTTCAGTTCTCATGGCGGTTATTCTTCTGTTTATATGCACCGCCTGCACTCCTAAAGGCAGCGGCAAATCAATCGCCTATCCTTTGAGTGCATCCCCATCGACTCTCGACCCCCAGTTTGTAAACGACATCAATTCAATGATTGTCATCAACAACACTTTTGAGGGTCTCGTCAGGCTTGATGCAGACGGAAAGATAATTCCCGGAATAGCTTCGGATTGGGAGATTTCCCCCGACGGTATGACCTACACCTTTCACCTCAAGGAAGGTACGGAATGGTTTTGCCCGACAGCTCTCAAAAGCGAATTCGGAGCCGATTTTTATAAAAAGTTTTCAAGCGAAAAGGTAACTGCTCACGATTTTGTTTTCGCATTCCGCAGAGCTGTTATGCCTGAAACAAATTCTCCGAGTGCTCACCGTCTCTTCGTTATTGAAAATGCACCCGAAATTTACAGCGGAAGCTACAGCGAAAATCTTCTCGGAGCAACCGCACCCGATGATTATACTCTGGTTATCAGACTGACCGAAAAATGCGACGACTTCCTCGAAAGACTCACCGAAAGCGTATTTATGCCCTGCAACGAAGAATTCTTCACCGCAATGAACGGCAGATACGGTCTGAGCAACCGACATATCCTCTGCAACGGCCCGTTTTACGTGAGCTCCTGGGATTCGGAAACGTCACTCACCGTCAAGAGAAACGGTTATTATTCAGGCGAACAAGCGGTTATGCCCGCATCCGTTGTTTTCTCGTTTGACGCTGACAAGACATCCGTTTCAGAAAAGCTTTCAAACGGTGGCGCAACGGCAGCTCTTTTGCCTCCCGATTATCCGATTCCTGAAAACTGCAGCTCCGCAAAAGAAAGCGAAAACTCTGTTTTCGGATTTATATTCAACTGCTCTGATGAGATTTTGAGCAATGCTTATATGCGACTTGCTCTTTGCAAATCAATAGACCGCAGTCTCTTTAAAGAAACCGAAAATGCAAAACCGCAAAGCGGATTTGTTCCCCGAAGCTGTCTTGTAGGTGCTGACTCTTACCGTGACAAGGTAGGTTCACAGACCCCATGCATTGAGCAAGATCTAGCTGATTCCGCAAATCTGTGGAAAGCAGGTCTTGAGGAAATCGGCAAGAATTCGGTCAAGCTGACCGTTCTCTGCCCCGAATGGCTCGACGCTCCCGTCAGACAGCAGCTTCAGATATGGCAAAAAAATCTCGGCATCAGCATCGGCATAACGATTGAAAACAAAACTCCCGAAGAAATCAGAAACGCTGTTTCATCGGGCAATTTCCAGATAGCTCTTTCGGGCATAGAATCAGAATACGAAAACACCACCGATTTCCTTGCATCTTTTGCAGACGGAGGCGTTTTCAGATTTCATTCCGTAGGCTACAAAAACGCAGTTGAAGCTCTTGTAACGTCCGAAACCTATGATAAAACCATCAACGGTTGCTTCAGTGCAGAAAGTTTCATTCTGCAAAATGCCGTTTGCTATCCCCTCTATTCCCGTGCAAGTCACTTTGTTGTGTATGACGAGGCAGACGGAATAACAGTTTCCGGCGCTGAAAACACAGTCAGCTTTATCAACGCAAAAAGATACGATTAAAACGCAACTTCCAATCAAGGAGAGGTTTGAATGAATACAGGCACAAAATTTATGACCGCAGGTATAACGGCAGGTGCTGTTGCGGCAGGTGTACCCGTTGCTTACGGCGTTATACGCAATATGATTCCAAAACCGTTGACAGAGGATGACCGTTTGCACACTGAAAACGGCAGCTTCTTCACAGCCGAAGGCACTCAACTTTATCTGCAAGGCATCAATTTTAACGATGAACTGTTCTTTTTCAAAAAGGACGGTATGGACTTGCCTGCAAACAATTACGATATCTTCGACGTTTTTGAAGAGCGTTTCGGACGCTACGGTGCCCGCAGACTCATTCAGACCTATAATGAAAACTTCATCACTGCCACAGACTTGAAATCCGTTAAAAAGCTCGGTGCCAACTGCGTCAGAATTCCTCTGCGTTACAGAAATCTTTTCAAAAAGGAAAACTGCAAGGGCGATATCGATTTCGATTATCTTGACGGCGTTATCAAAAAGTGCCGCAAAGCAGGTATGTACGTCATTCTCGACCTGCATTCCGCACCCGGTTATCAAAATAACGATTCAGCTTGTCCCTCAAACGCAGAAACCATCCTTTTCGATTCGTCCAAAGCAGCTTTCGAAGCTCGAAATGCGGTAATAAGACTCTGGACTCAGGTTGCGTCGCACTACAAAGATGAACCTTCAATTGCAGCTTTCGACCTGCTCAACAGACCTCTCAACAAGGTCGCAGGATGGGAAGAGAAGGCAGATACTCTCAATAAATTCTATCTCCGTCTCTATAAAGCAATCCGCACTGTTGACGAAAACCGCATTCTTATTATGCAGTCCCCTCATTCCGTGCAAGAGTTACCCGTTTTTGATAAACCTCTTGAAAACGTCGCTTACGGCCTCTATTCTCATTTCCACACAACTTTTGAAACCGATGCTCTCATCAGCAGCATCAACAAAATAAAGGATAGAAACCTCCCCGTTGTCATCTGTAAGCTTCGCTCCGAAGAAAATACCGATTATTCATTGACTGCTCTTTGCGACTGCGGTATTTCGTGGTTTTTCGGTGATTATAAGGGTCCTGAAGGTACAGCATGTCTTTATACCGGCAATCCCGAGCCTGCAGATTTCGATGCAGATAACTTTGATGCAATAACAGAGAAATGGACAAAGCCTCTTGCGACAAAGAATTTCACTGTTAACAAGGGCCTTTCTTCTGCCCTTAAATCACATTTCGGTTGCGGTCAGATTTCTGTTGAAAGCGATAAAACAAAGAAGCACCGTCCGATAATCCGAGTTAAATTCGGTAATAACATCGTTACGGGCATCAACAAATCAGGTAACAGATTCAAAAAGGATAAATCAAATGACGGCTGAAGATAAAATTCTCATCGCCAGATACGAGGATAAGGCAAATCAATGCTCCGAAAACTCAATGATTACCTGCACCGCCTTTCTCGATATGCGTGAGCGATCCATAATCGCTTCGCACCTTGTTGCAAAAAGCGAGGCGAAAACCGTTTTTTACGGTGCGTTTGAAGATGCAGAAAGAACCGCCGCGGTAATGCTCCCCTATTATATTGATGCGGATGATTATACTTCGCTCAATGATTATTTCAAAGAGAATTCCGATGATAATCCGCTTGCGGTAATTGAGATTGAAAAAGACAGATTTTCTCCATCGCTCAGCCACCGTGACTATCTCGGTGCTTTGATGGCTCTCGGAATCCGAAGAGAAGTTACGGGCGATATTATGGTTAACGATAGCGGATGCCGAATCGCTGTTTTATCTCATATGGCAGATTATATTGCTGAAAACCTTTGCAAAGCAGGCAGAGGCACTTTAAAGGCAAGAATCGTTTCACCTTGTGATTGTGCAGCTGCCGATAAACCGACAGTTGCAGAAGAAAGCTTTACCGTTTCGTCACTTCGTCTTGACAGCGTTATCAAAAATGCGTTCAAGGTTTCTCGTACCGATGCCGTTTCGGCTATTGAAAGCGGTATCGTTTTTGTCAACGATTGCGAATGTCTGAAAGCTGATAAAAAGATAGGCGACGGAGATAAAATCGTTTTTCGCAGAAAAGGCAGAATAATAATAAACGATTGTTCCTCCGTTTCAAAAAAAGGACGAATAATTGTCAATATCAGCAAATTTATTTAATAATCCCGACTCTGTTTTAAAGAACAGTTGGCGGGGTTATTTTTTGTTTTCGACAAAAACCATAATTCTGTTTGTTTATTATGAACAAACCGCTGTCTTGTTTGTTGTGTAAATCCCTTAAAAATCTTTGCTTACCTTGAAAAAAAGGTATCTTTGTGATACAATTTCATTAATCGTGTAACAGACACGATGCTTAGGGACAAAAGATATCAAACAGAAAGGGCGGATATTGTGCAAAAAGATACTAAAAGCCTTATCTCCTCAACCTTCGTTGAACTGCTCAGTTCAAAGCCGTTCGACAGAATCACAATCAAAGATATCGTTGATGCTTGTGGCATTAACAGAAACACTTTCTACTATTATTACAGCGATATTTACGATTTGCTTGAAGAAATTTTCAAGAAAGAGCTCAATCTGATTCTTGAGGAGCACGAAAAAACAGGTTCGTACGTTAACGGACTCATCAGGGTTGCTCATGTTGCTTATGAAAACAAAAAGCTTATCAACAACATCTGTTCTTCAAGAAGCTATGAATATCTTGAAAACTATATGTATAAAGCTTGTAAGCACATTATGGTTGATATTGTCAGCAATTTTGCAACCGGTCTCGTTGTTCCTGATGAGGACGTTGAATTTATCGCGTCATTCTATGAGTATGCCGCAATCGGCGTTATCTCCGAGTGGTTCAGAACGGGTATGCGTGAAGAGCCTGCAAAATTTGCAAGTCAGCTCTGGCTTATCGCTGACGGTATGCGTCTTGCTCTGAGAAAGAGTGCCAAGCGCTACAGTGAACTCTCATGATGCCTGAAATTCTCTATGAAGATTCATCCCTCATCGTTTGTGTAAAACCTGCAGGGCTTCAGAGTCAGGGTGGCAAAAACGACCTTGTGGCTGTGCTTGACGAATATTTCGCATCAAACGGCTCGCAGGCAAAAGCCTATCCCGTTCACCGTCTTGACAAGGAAACGTCAGGCGTTATGGTTTTTGCAAAAAACTCCTCCTCCGCGGCAAAGCTCTCTTCACAAATCACAAGCAATGAAATGAAAAAGCATTATTATGCCGTTGTCAGCGGCAAACCCAAAGAAGAATCGGGCATTCTTAAAGATCTGCTTTTTCACGACAGACAAAAAAATAAGACCTACACGGTCAAAAAAAACAGAAAAGGTGTTAAAGAAGCATCGCTTGAATATAAAACTATCGGCTTTGCCAACGGCTTTTCAATGCTCGATATTTTACTCCACACGGGCAGAACTCATCAGATAAGAGTTCAGTTTGGCTCAAGAAAAATGCCTCTTTACGGTGACGGCAAATACGGTGGCGGAAGCGGAAAACTTGCGCTCTTTGCCTATAAACTTGAGTTTGCTCACCCGAAAACAAAAGAGCCGATGTGTTTCACTTCAAAGCCCGATGTGAGCGAAATCCCTTGGAATAAGTTTGAAACTATATAAACAAAAAACCCCGTCAAATGACGGGGTTTTCGTTTTGATTAAACAATCAGTTCCAATTATGCGATCTTACCAACGAGATCAACGATTACGGGAACAACCTTATCTGTGATGATGGGGATAATCTTCTCAACGATATCCTTTACAGTTGCGATAACCTTTTCCCAGTCAACGCCCTTTACTGCTTCAACAACAGTGTTAAGAATTGCAGTGAAATCCATCTTTTTGTCATCCTTTCAAATAAACTGTGCATATTTTTCTCTATGCATGTGCTAATTTTAGCACTTTAATTCAATTCTGTCAACCTTTGTTTTAATTTTTTTGAAAACTCGCAGTTGTTTTGCCACTGTTTTCCTCTTCTGTTTATCTCATAAAAAGAAAAAGCCGAGATACAAAGTACCTCGGATTTTTCTCGTATAAAACGGGGGGGACAAAAGATGGTAGTGTTTTAAATTATTGATTTGCCTTCTTGGAATACTTAAGGAGATAAACAACTCTCATAAGTTTTGCCTCAACGGGATTAATCGGCTTTGCTTTGCCGAAAACCTTTGAGCCAAGCAGGGCAAGGGCACTTTTGCTCATAATCATATCAACGGCCTGAGCATCACCCTCAACGGAACCGCAGCAAAGTGCGCCTTCATCCTTGAGAATAACAGCATTTTTGCCTTTGATCTTTTTACCGCAGTTTTCTGCGGTTGCACACTTAACTTTTGTGCCGCAAATCTGAGCAAAGTCATCAAGAAGAGGTTT
>JAGBUT010000199.1 GCA_017630695.1 Clostridia bacterium | reverse complement strand
GAGTATTCAGTCTTGATAAAAACGCAAGACTCAATTCATTCTCAAAGGGTATGCAAAGACAGGCAGAGATGATTCTCGGTATGTCAACAAATCCCGATATCCTGCTTCTTGACGAAAGTTTTGATGGTCTTGACCCTGCAAAGCGTAATCTTATGAATAATATGATTGTTGAGTATGCGGCGGAGAGGGGATGCAGCATTATTGTTTCTTCTCATAACCTGCACGAACTCACCGATATATGCGACCATATCGCTCTTATCAACGGTAAGAAAATTGTTCTTGATTGCTGTGTTGACGATATAAGCGAAAGCCGTTGCAAATTCCGACTTGTATTTACAGAATCTAAAACAGAAAAAGATTTTGAAGGCTTTGATTATAAAAAGCTTTATATTGACGGCAGAATCATTACTGTTTCAATCAAAGGTGATGCAGAAGAAACAGAGAGAAAACTTAATGAAATGAACCCCATTCTTGTTGAACGATTCCCGCTTTCGCTTGAAGAAATATTCCTTGAGGAAATGGAGGGTACTGATTATGACTTTAAAGAAATCTTCGGTTGATACTTTCAGGTTTACTTATCTGAACACAATGAAGAAGAATTGTCTTATTCCGATTCTTGTTTTCATATTTAATATGATTTTTCAGCTTTATACTCCGATAATCCGTTATTATAATCTTAAATATACGGGTTCGTTGGGTTTGGGCCTTGATAAAATCGTTTATGCGTTCACAAATCCGTCAGTTGATTTCTTCGGAGTTATTTTCGGCGGAGGATTGCTTCTTTGCCCGTTTGTTACCGCCGCTTTAATTTATAAATATATGATGAATAAAAGCGCCGTTAACGTTTATTTCAGCCTCGGTGTAAAAAGAACTTCGATGTTTTTTGCAAAGTTCACGGCAGGCTTAACAATGGTTATAGGTGCGCAGGTAATACCTTTTGTTTCTGCTCTTATAGCAAACCTTCTTCTTTTCGGCTCGCACGAAGAGCTATGGAGAAGCTTTTTCTTCATTCTTCTTAATTATATTGTTATTGAAATTTTTGTTTTTGCAGTAACCGCAGCAACGTTTTCGCTTGTTGGCACAGTTGTTGAGGGTCTTGCATTCAGCTTTGTTTACGGACTTTCTCCTGCAGTAATTGCAGTTTATATCGGATTTCTTTTCCAGAGATTCCTTGTCGGCTCTGTAGATAAGGCATCTGAATGGTCGTATACGACTAATAATCTTAAAATTCTCGGCGTCGGAGTTATTGAAACAACCCGTACTCATCCGATTGATTTTGTCAGCGATTTTCTTTTCTTCCCGTATTCTTCCGTCAGAATTCGTTATATGCTCGTTGAAGGACCTTACAGTTGGTACGATATCGATTACCGTCCTCTTCTTTTCTGGACTCTTGTAACAGCTCTTATCGTTATTCTCGGATGGATTGCTTTTAAAAATCGAAAAGTAGAAGTTGCGGGATTTATGGGTTCAAATCAGAAAGCAACCTTTGCATTCACGTTTCTTATTGCAATGTTTTTGTCATCCACTCTTCTTCCTGAACTTATTGCAGTTGATTCTGATTTCGGTATCACAACGCTTGTTATTTTGACGATACTGTTATTCTTGATCATTTATTTCGTTATTGAAATGATTTCACTTCGCAGTGTCAAAAAATTCTTTAAATATTTCTGGAAATATCCGATTCATCTTGCGATTTATTTCCTCGGTGTTGTTATTTTTGCAACCGGATTTTTCGGTCATAAAACAAGAATACCTGCATTTAATAATATTGAGAGTGTATCGATTCAGACTGAAACGGGCGATTTGTTGATTTCTCCCACTAATATCGGTTATAAAGATTATTATTGGGGTACAGAGGGTTATTATCTGCCCACAATGTTTATGACCACTGAAGACAGAGATTTTCAGCTTGTAGGCGGCTTTGATTCTGAAGAAGATATTAAGAGAGCGGTTGATATTCATAAGATGCTGATTGAGGTTTCTGATGATAAAGTCAACAGCGAAACCGTTACCAAGCCTTACGGCGAAAGAGTCAGACCCGTATCAATCACGATTGTTTATCATCTCAAAAACGGAAAAACGTTCCAGAGAAATTATTATGTTGCAAATGATGAAATTCTCTGTAAACTCGCTGAATTCACCGAGTCAGAAAGATATAAGGAACTTGTTTTGGATTCCTTCGCTGAAAAAAGCGGATATATGCAAAATGGTGAAACTGATCTTGATTACGTTGATGACCTTGTCGGATATGAAACTGTTCATTCGGATAATTATCAGATCGGATTTGCTTCACCGAATCTTACTAAAATTACACCGTATTTTGAGTTGTCTGAATACGTTAATCTTAAAACGGAAGTTCTCAACGCCGTTGAGCAGGATATCAGAGATGGCAACCTTCCTCTGAATCTTTCAAGCAAAGAAAAGGTTGTCGGTTATATCGTTCTTAAAAACTTCATGGTAAACACAGACGGAATTACTTATAATCCTGATTATGAATATTCATATGAAACGGATATGGTAGCCTTTGAAGTGGTCGAGGATAAAGCTGTAGCTGTCCAGGAAACGTATTTCAGTGTTAACGATACGAATTGCTTCTCTATTCCCGTTTATGAGAATATGACGAATACCTTGAAATTCATCAATGAAAACGGATTTGCCGAATATTTCGTTGATGAGAAAAAGCCTTATGCTGTTAAACTCTGGAACGGTGTTTCGGATTTTGACGATAACAGACTTTACGTTTTCTCGAATAAAACAATGCTTTTCTGCGGCACTCATTTTTATCCAACAACTGAAGAAACAAGCTATATGTCTGTCAATCTTTCCGAGGATTCGCAGGTTGTCACAGAGCCTGAATTGATAGCTGAATATCAGGATAAAGCTCAGCTTCTTTATCTGACCTGCTATGACGGTGTGTATGCACAGTTTCTTTTTGAAGATGGTTCTTCAACCTTTGCGTATATACCTAAATAAATAATAAAAGCCCGATTCCGCAGTTGCGGTTTCGGGTTTTTATTTTGATTGACATTTCAGGATAATGATTTTATAATAAAATTATTCCATTAAAAGGAGTGTCTGATTTATGTTTAAAAAAGCTTTGTCGGTTTTCCTTTGCGTGATGATGCTCGTTCCTTGCTTCGCTCTGTGTTCGTTTGCGGATGATTCAAAGGAATATATCATTGATAATCCTTATGCAAATATTAAATGGGATGAATGGAAGGCATATAAAACGCAGCTTCATTGCCACACTAACGCAAGTGACGGTTTTCTTCCCGTTGAGGAGTTCGTTCAGATGCATTATGACCTCGATTATGATATCGTTGCTCTGACTGACCACGGCACTCTCAACAGAGGATGGAACGTTATTCCTGAAACTGTTCCGCTTATGAGAGTCATCAAAGCCGAAAGAACAAATAACAACGCTCCGATTATACCTCTTACCGATGAAGAGTATAATGCTTATATTGACGGTTCGCATGAATCCGATTCAAGAACACACTCAAACGGTATGATTGATATTCCTCTCGGCAATGAGCTGAATATGGCAACACCCTTTGCCGATTGCCATCTGACGGGTTATTTTGCCGAATACGGTCAGGGTCTTGCGGGTGTTTACGGTGACTATGAAACTCCTTCAAAGGGAGTTATGGAGGCAGGAGGTATCTCAATGCTTTCACACGTCGGTGAATACGTTTATCCCGATAAAGACACTGTGAACTGGGTCGGTATGCCCGTTGATGATTATTACGCAACCAAGTTTGCCCGTCTGTTTATGGATTATGAAGGCTCAAGCGTCGGTATGGGTATCAACAGCGCAACTGACGCCCACACCCGTTGCGACAGAATTCTTTATGACCAGATTTTGCAGAAAACAATTCCTAATGGTGTTGTTCCCTGGGGATTTACTTTCTCTGATTCACATAACAGAAATGCTATAAACGATGCTTATACAATGCACTATATGCCTGAATTAACTGAAGATGCATTCCGTGCAAGTATGGAAAACGGTGAGCTTTTTGCAATTTCTCATTATTCAAACGGTGTTGAGCTCAACGGTATGGAAGAAATGCCCGGCTTTGACGAGCAGGCAGTCTATGATTCAAAAAGCTATCTTCTTGATAATACACCTATGGTAACAAGAGTTACTGTTGATGAAGAGAACGATACAATCACAATCGAAGGCACGAATTTCAATCAGATTACGTGGGTTTCAAACGGCAACGTTATTCTTCGTGAGGGCGATATCACAAGCGGAACAGCTACCCTTGACCTTCACTCAGCTGATTTACTTGATGAACCGTATCTCTACGTCAGATTCTATATCACCGGCGAAAACGGCATCTGCTATTCACAGCCCTTCGTACTTAACGTTGAAGGGGAGGAGTTTGCTTCCGTTGACGTTCCCAAGGTTGTGGTTGACCTACCGTTCTTCCTTCGCAAGCTTGTGACCGTTCTTGATGTAGTTTTTTTCAGATTTAATCCTATTATCTGGATTTTTAAGTATTACGGTCTCGGTTACAATCCTCTTGAAAGATTAATCAATCCTTTCTGATAAAAGAAAAGAGCTGACAAAGTGTCAGCTCTTTTTTATTTAATGAATTCGTTTGAAAGTTCAATGAGTTTTGCGATTCTTGAAGCGATAAGGTCGGGCGTTGAAATAATTCTGCCTTCAAGCCATGAGATAATGGTTTCTTTTGCACCTGACGTTACGTAGGTGAGATATATATTAACCTTTGCTTCATCGTTTGATTTACCCATACTCATAAGAGTTGCAAATGTTTCTTCATAATAAATGTCAATTATTCTGCACAAATAATTGTTGAGAAAACTTGAATGCATAAGCATCTTATAATAATCAAAATCATCGTAGATGTGATTGCAGATAATAGAAAGAAAAGCTTCCGTATCTTTTATGTCTGAGTTGCTATCTTTCGTTCTGTTAACGAGATTTACAAGTTTTTTGACCTCTTCGGTTTCAATCTGTTCAAATACGCTCTGAATATCGGGGTAGTGAGCGTAGAAAGTACCTCGGCTGATATCTGCTTCACGAATAACGTCTGAAACTGTAATTTTGTTGATTTCTTTCTGATGAATGAGTTTTGCAACAGCTTTCTTAATCAAACTCTTTGAGCGTATTGAACTTCTGTATTCAGCTTTAGCCATTTTCTCCCTCCTTTTACATTAGGAATAATTTATAATAAAAATTCTTAATTGTCAATAAAAATAGAGAGTAAATTTAAAATTTAATAAAATATTAATATTCTCTTATATACTTTTATTGACTCGTTATTTACCTGATGTTATAATTGATTTATATAATTTATCAGAAAGAAGGCATTTTGATGAAACTTGTTCAGCTTACAGATTCTGTTGCTATCAGAATGGGCGATGAAGCAGCTGTCAGAATGATTTGTGAAAGCGGTTTTGACGGCATTGATTATTCGATGTTTTTTATGTCGGACGATGATAACGTTCTTGAGAGAGAAGGTTTCAAAAAATACATAAAGAATCTTCGCAACATTGCTGCGATTTACGGTGTAACCTTTGAGCAGGCTCACGCTCCGTTCCCGTCAATGAGGGAAGGGGATTCTGAATATAATAAAAAGCTTGATTATAAGCTCAAAAGAGCTCTTGAAGTTGCAGGCCTTCTTGATGCTAAAATCTGCGTTGTTCATCCTACGCAGTTCAGCTCTGACCAGAAAGAAAGAAATCTCGAATTTTATAAGAACCTTGAGCCTTACGCACGTGATTTCGGTGTTAAAATCGCTCTTGAAAATATGTGGGGATGGGATACCGATCATATCGTTCCCAACGTTTGCAGTAACGCTCCCGAATTCAATGATTATTATGATTCGCTTGAATCCGATGCTTTCACTTGCTGTCTTGACCTCGGTCATTGCGGTCTTGTCGGTGACGATGCTGCATCTATGATTCGTCAGATGGGCAATAAGCGTCTCGGAGCACTTCATATTCACGATAATGACAATTTGCACGACAGCCACACTTTGCCCTATCTTATGGAGATGGATTGGGATTCAATTCTTAAAGCACTGGGCGAAATAGATTACAAAGGTCATTTTACATTTGAGACAGAATCTTTCTTCAGAGGTTTTCCTGAGGATCTTCTTCCTGCTTGCCTTCGTTTTTCACACGACGTTGGCAGAAGTATGATGAGAAAGATTGAAAAATACAGGGTAAAAAGATGATTGGATTTATTTGTCCCGTTTGCAAAAACGACTTTTTTAAAGAGGATAAAAGCTTTAAATGTTCGTCAGGGCATTGCTTTGATATTTCAAAATTCGGTTACGTTAATCTCCTTATGTCCTCGAAATCATCTTTAAAGCATCACGGTGACGACCGATTGATGGTCAGAGCGAGAAGAGATTTTCT
>JAGBUT010000198.1 GCA_017630695.1 Clostridia bacterium | reverse complement strand
TCTCCGGAAATCATTGAGATTATTTTAACCCAAAAGACCGTGTTTTTCAAGGACTTTTGCAATTTTTTCTCCCTTGGGAAGCACTGCAACGTCATCCTTTGCAAGTCCCTTGATTAAAAGAAGAGAAATTGCATAAACAACAGCTGCAAGGATTACCGAGATACCCATGGAAACCGTACCCATATTGAGAATGCTTTCCGAGGTATCTGCAGGGAAGATTTTGTTAAGCAATGCATTTGACGCAAAAGCTGTTATGCCGCAAAGAGCTGCACATACAAAAGGCTTTACAAACACTGAAAGCCAGTTTATTCTGACCTTTGCATATTTTATAAGCGAAACAAGATTGCAGGTAACGATAACAACGTAGAAAAGAATTGTGCCTGCAACCGCACCGTAAACGTTAAACTTGGGATTACCTACAAGAATAAAGTTACAGGTAAGCTTACAGATCGCGCCTACAACAACGGATTTAACGGGAATATCCGTTCTGCCGATTGCCTGAAGCATATTTGTAACGGGGGTTGAGATTGCCATAATAAACGTTGCAAGACCGTAAGAAATCATAATCGGTGCAACAACGGAAATTGCATCGGAGCTCTGTCCTCTGCCATAAATTACGGTGAGAATCGGCTCTGCAAGAGAAGCCATACCGATACCTGCAGGCAGGGCTATAAGCATACCGATTCGGATAACGGTTTCGATTGTTGAATTTGTGCTTTCCTTATCCTTCTTTGCCCAAGCGGCAGCAAGTGCGGGAAGAGCACTTACACCAAGCTGAATAGTGATTGTGGGAACAAGATTTCTGAAATCGAGCGCCATACCGTAGGAGCCCCAAAGATATTTAACAACCTCTTCTTTATTGTTGAGATCGAGTCTTGAAAGCTCGGTTGCCTTTGCAATTGCAGTCTGATGCATTGTTATAACAGCATTGAAATCCGTTTCAAGAGCCGACGCAAGTCTCGCCTGAATTGTAACAGTATCGATAAGATTTGTTATGTTTAAGATAAGCGCACTTACCACCATGGGTATTGCTATCCTAATCATTTCTTTTGCAAGAACACTGCCCTCAGCAGATCTGGGAGAGTTGACAAGCTGAACTCTGGTAAAGCCGTCGCCCTTGATTTTATAATAAACCATCAGGAATGCAGTGCTTGCAATTGATCCGACTGTTACACCGAGAACGGCACCTGCAGCAGCAAGAGGAGTGATAACGCTGTTTGCTTCCGTAAGGCTTGTTACGGTATTGCCAAACACCTGCGCACTGACGTTGCCTGATGCAAGCATACCTGCGTCATACTGGCTCATACCGGTTGAAACAACAACCTTTGCAAGAAGCAGACCGACAAGAAGTTTGCCGAGAGCTTCAATAACCTGCGAAGTAGCCGTGGGAGACATATTTCGCAGACCTTCGTAATAACCTCTGTATGCGGACATATAGCAGCAGAAGAAAATCGAGGGTGCAACGCAAAGCACTGCAGGCAAACTCTTGCTGCTTACGCCTTCAACAAAATGTGTATAGGGATATGCGGCAAGAAGAAGAATTGCCGTGCCGACAGTACCGACAATTATAAATATCCTCTGTGACACCTTGAATACGTTTCGTGCTTCTCTGAAACGCTCAAGAGCAACGTTTTCGGCAACCATTCTCGAAACTGCAACGGGCAAACCTGCCATTGAAATTGCAAAAATAGGTGTATAAACTTCATAAGCAGAGCTGAAATAACCTCTGCCGACACTGCCGATAAGGTCTGTAAGAGGAATTTTAAACAAAACGCCGATAACCTTAACGAGCAGAACTGCAAACATAAGCACCATTGCACCGTTAAGCACCGATTGTTTCTTTTCTGTAGCCACAAGGCTCATCTCCTTTTATCCGTAGATTTACGCTCCCGTAAACTCTCTGAGAAGAGAATCTTCAGGAAGCAACGATTTATCCGTATTTTTAAACAGACTCAATTTTTCCGCGAGTACCGATGCTTCGTGAGCATACTCCCCTCTGACCGTTTTCAGCAGAGGAATTGCCTGCGAAGCCATTATACACGGCTCGCACGGATGAAACGAATCAAGTCTGACATCCGCATATTTTTCAAACGGGAAAAGATACTTTTCTTCTCCCCTCATCACACTTTTCCACAATTCAAAGGTTTTTTCAGGTTCAGTTGCTCTGAAAAGATTATCTCTCACCATTCTGCGGATGAAACGGAGATTTCTCTTTGACAAAAGCACTTCTCCGTTATCATCATAAACCCTCGAGGAAACGCTGACGTAAATTTTAAAAATATTTTCGCTGTTAAGATTTTCGGTGATTACGGGATTAAGTGCGTGAAGCCCTTCAACGATAATTATGTCATTCTCACTGAGAACAATTTTTCTTGCACCGTCAATCCTCTCACCGTTCATAAAATCAAAAACAGGAAACATGCTCTCGCCTTTTTCGGAAAGTTCACCAAAGCATCGGCGAAGTCGGTCAAGGTCAAGTGCGTAAACGGTTTCATAATCGGGTTTTCCGTTTTCATCAATAGGATATTTATTCTCACTGCGTGAATAATAAAAATCGTCAAGCGAAACGGTATAAGCTCTTGCCCCGAGCGACTCAATTGCATCTGAAAGCATAGCGGCAGTTGTTGTTTTACCCGATGAACTCGGCCCTGCAAGAGTTACAATCTTTTTGCTTTTATCTGCAAATATCCTTTGTGCCGTTTCACGGACACAGTCAATATATGCCTGCGTGCAGCTTTCAACAAACTCTTCAGGAAACTCTGCAAAGCTGTTGATTATGCTGCAGGTATAATTTTCGGAAAGACTCATATTCATCACCGTCTTTATAAAATCTCTTATAAAATTTAGTATGACAAATAAAAGCTCTTTATTCCGTTTTTGCGCTCGGTTATTTTATCAAAACCCGAGATATATTCATATGGATATTTATAATTGAAAATGCGTTCGATATTTGTGGACGAAGGCTCACGCAGTTTGGTAACCGCACCCGCACCAACGGCAAGTACCGAATGGCACTCCTCCATCATAAACACATTATAAAGGCAATCGTGCCCTTCAAGACACCAACCGACGTTTTCAAGATTGCCCACGCATTTGCTCTGGCGATACATATAATACGGTGAATAGCCCCTGCCTGACAAAGTTGAAGAAGCATATTCAAGCATTCTTTTTGCAGTATTGCCGTCCGCAACACCTGCACCCGACGCGTTAAGCTCCGATGAGCGTTTGAGTGCAAGAGTATGTACAGTTATGTTTTCGGGAGAAAGCGCAACCGCCGTATCAACGCTGGCAACAAAATCATCATACGTTTCATCGGGCAAGCCCGCAATCAAATCCATATTGATGCTCTTGAATCCGTAGGTTTTTGCAAGCATATACGCCTTAACCGACTGCTCAACACTGTGATTCCTGCCGATAAGCTCGAGTGTACGCTGATTGAACGTCTGCGGATTGATACTGATTCTGCCGACGTCGTGAAGCTTTAGTACACGAAGCTTTTCGGGAGTAACGGTATCCGGTCTGCCAATTTCAACGGTATATTCACGCACAGTTGAAAGGTCGAATGAATTTTCAATTCCGCTGAGTAGTCTGTCCATCTGCGGTGCTTCAAGCACACCCGGAGTACCTCCTCCGAAATAGACGCTTTCAAGCTTCAGACCGAGCTCCGATGCAACATAACCCGTGAGTTCAATTTCCTCCGCAAGTTTATCAAGATACTCGGGAAGAAGCTTTTTTGCATTTGAATTTGCAATCGAGTGCGAAACAAATGAGCAATAGCTGCATCTTGTCGGGCAAAACGGAATTGAAACGTACAAGCTGAACGAATTGTTTTCCGAAAGGTTGACAATCTTTTCTTCTGCGTTTGCAACGGTTTTTGCGAGTTTTGCCTTCTCGGGGCTGACAAGCAGACTGCCGAGAAAATAATTCATCGCCGCTTCTTCGCCCATATCGGCTATGAGTCGGAGCATAAGCTTTGAGGGTCTTACACCCGTAAGCACACCCCAAGGCGGAGTGTAACCCGTAAGCTCTGACAATGCGGCAAAAATAAGCTGTGCCGTTTTAAG
>JAGBUT010000016.1 GCA_017630695.1 Clostridia bacterium | reverse complement strand
CGCAACAACAGGCACTCAGGCTGCTGCTTATTCACTCATGAGAATGAGAACCGCAGCGCTTGAAGTTGAACAGACAGAAGAGCCTGAGGTTGTCACCGACGAAGACGGCAACAGCGTTATCAACGTCAGCCTCAAGACTTCTTCCGACGTTGACCATCTTGTTATTACAGATGAAGACGGCAACCCCATCAGCTCACAGAACGTTGACATCATCTCCGCTCCCATCGACGGCGAGGATTCAATCGAATGGCTGGTAACAATCACAGAAAGCAAAGCAGGCACTCACACCTTTGTGATTGCAGGCGCTTACGGAAACGGCTACGTTGACGGTTCAAAAGCTGTGACGGTAACAGTCACAATCGAAGAACCCGAAGTTCCCGAAGAGACCACCACGGTCCCCGAAGAAACAACAAAGCCTGAAGACACAACCGTTCCCGAGGAAACCACAAAACCCGAAGATACAACCGTTCCCGAGGAAACCACAAAGCCCGAGGATACAACCGTTCCCGAGGAAACCACAAAGCCTTCAGAACCCGAAGACACAACAAGCACTACCAAACCCGCAGACCCCAATGAACCCACTGCCCCCGAAGAAACCACAGCCCCCGATGATGTGCACGAGGATGATTACACTGTGTTCAAAGCAATAATCAACTTCCTCGAAAACGCATTCAGCAAGACTATGTCGTTCCTTACCATGGTGTATGAGTTTATTGTGAATTTGTTTTAACGCTGAAGAAAGGAGGATTTTTTAAAGTTGAAAAAATCGTATACAAAACCAATAATCACTTTTGAAAGCCTCGCTGTATCAGCAAACGTATCCGCAGGATGCTCCCTGCTCGGCACAAACAGCGCCGAGTATGTGTGCCCCGTTATTGATGAGGAGGCGGGTTGGACCATCTTCTCAAATTACACAATTTGTATGATAACTCCCCAACCCGGCGACACAATATGCTACGATATTCCCCTTGCTAACAGCCACGTATTTTCATCGTAACCAAATTAATAAAGAAGCGGAGCGCTGCCTCACAGCAGGCTCCGTTTCTTGAAAACAGGTGTTTTTATGAAAAAAAGATTTGTTGCAATCGGTCTGCTCGTTCTTGTTGCGGTTTCGTTGCTGATTGCTGTTGTGCTGAAAAACTGTTCAAACGGCAAAGATACGCAAAACGGCTCAACGGTTGCTTATCAGAACGCACAGCTTGGCGTTACCGTTGACAGCTGCCTCAGAATCATCGGAATCGATGAATACTACGGCAGGCTTGCCGTTATTGCCGAAAACGTGTCCGACAGCGACATTGAATTTGCCGTGCTCACAGTGAAAACAAAAAGCGAAACGCTGACGTTCAACGTTTCCGCCCTGCTCCGAGGCACAAAAGCCGTTCTTCTCTGCAATGAAGAAGTCGGCAGCAACCCGGGCGAGGTCTACACCGCATGGCAGACAAAAGACGTTGTTCTTTTTGAAGAACCCCCTGTTATGAACGATGATAAAATCGAAGTGAAAATTGCAAACGGCTCAATATCCGTCAGAAATATCTCGGGTAAGGATATTGATTCCGACATTTATGTTTTCTACAAAGACAAAAAAGACGATCTGGTTAACGGCAGTATAACCTACAAGACCCGAATTGAGGGAATCAAAGCTGATTCTCTGACTTACGCCAAAGCCCCCGAACTTGACGAAAACAACTGCCAAATAATATTTACGGAAATAATGTGATGAAAAAGAAGTTTAAAATCGGCAATTTTGTTGCGGAGGTTAACTCACCTGTGCCTTTCGGCAATTCAGAACCGTTTTCACTTTTTGCTTATAACGGCTCTCAAACCGATTTCACGGTAACCGTTGAATTCTCATCAAGCCTCCCGCCCAAAATTGAAAACCCGCAGTATGAAGCGCATGACAGAGTGTGCAATTATGAAAACGGCACTTTTTATTGCTATTATAAATCTCATGATAACAAAGACGCTTACTACGCAAAACGCACGGTTGACGGCAACGATATAACCCTTGTCATCAACGAAGAATACAAAGATATGATTCGAGCCGACGTTATTTTTTCGCTTGTCGGCATCGAAGAAATCGTTGCAATGTGCAACGGCTGCGTGCTTCATTCGTCATTCATTGAGAAAGACGGAGGCGCAATCCTTTTCACAGGTCCCTGCGATATCGGCAAATCAACGCAGGCAAATCTGTGGAGAAATCATGCCGATGCCGTTATCATCAACGGCGACAAGACTTTTATTTTTGAAAAAGACGGCGTCTTTTACGCTTCGGGAAGTCCTTTTTCAGGCTCATCGAAAGATTGCCTCAACAAAGTTCTGCCTCTGAAAGCCATAATAGGTCTTGAGCAGGCAGAGCAAAACTTTGCAAAAAGGCTCGTTTCTGCCGAAGCATTTTATAAGCTTTACAAAAACTGTTACCCCGTGCCTCATTCACGGGATTTAACCGCCGCTCTGATTGATTTTGTTGAAAAGCTCAGTCAGAACGTGCCCGTATTCGATTATTCCTGCCTTGCCGACGAAAGCGCAGTCAGGTATCTGGAGAGTAAACTATGCCCGATTATGCAGAGCCTTT
>JAGBUT010000197.1 GCA_017630695.1 Clostridia bacterium | reverse complement strand
GGTGAAATTTTCATTCCCGAAAACGAACCCGGCTCATCAATTATGCCCGGTAAGGTTAATCCTACCCAATGTGAAGCAGTAACAATGGTTGCTGTTCAGGTAATGGGTAACGATGTTGCAGTTAGTATGGCAGCATCTCAGGGTAACTTTGAATTGAACGTGTTCATGCCTGTATGTATCTACAACTTCTTACAGTCAGCAAGACTTCTTGCAGAAGCAATTGTATCATTTAATAAGAATTGTGCTGTTGGCATTAAAGCAAACAAAGAAAAGATGCATCACAATCTTCATAACTCTTTGATGCTTGTAACTGCTCTTAACCCATATATCGATTATGAAAATGCAGCAAAAACAGCAAAGAAAGCATATAAAGACAATATTTCACTTAAAGAAGCTTGTGTTGAACTTGGCTTCTTGACAGCTGAAAGATTTGATGAAGTATTCCATCCTGAAGAGATGGTATAAACCGGAGGTAAACCTATGAAAGTTAGTTATTTCCCCGGATGCACTCTTAAAAACAAGGCTAAAGAACTTGATGTTTATTCAGTTAAGTCTGCCGAAGTTCTGGGTATTACTTTAGAGGAAATCGAAAACTGGCAGTGCTGCGGCGGTGTGTTCACAACAGCAAGAGACGAAGTTGCAACAAAGCTTTCTTCTGTTCGCGCTCTCAAATATGCTCTTGATAAAGAACAGCCCCTCGTTACTGTTTGTTCCGCTTGCCATAACGTCATCAAGCAGACAAATTATGCAATGCAGAACGATAAGGAATTCGCCGATAAAGTTAACAGATATATGGCTGAAGGCTCATATAACGGAGAAACAGAGGTTTATAACTACCTCGAAATGCTCCGTGATATGGTAGGCTTTGATGCAGTGAAAGAAAAGGTTGTCAATCCCCTCAAGGGCAAGAAAATCGCCGCTTACTACGGTTGTCTTCTTTTAAGACCCAACAGCGTTATGAGAATGGACGACCCCGAAAACCCCACCATTATGGAGGACCTCATCAAAGCTATGGGTGCAGACCCGATTGTTTACGCAAAGCGTAACGAATGCTGCGGCGGATATATTTCGGTTGAAAGCCCTGAAGCCGCAAAGAGAAACAGCAACGCTGTTATTGAAAACGCAAAGGCTGCAGGTGCAGAAATGATTATCACCGCTTGTCCCCTTTGCAAATATAATCTTGTTAAAAACGGTGCGGATATTCCCGTAATTTATTTCACAGAGCTTCTCGCTGAAGCACTTGGTGTAAAGGAGGATACAAATGAATAACAACTCGTATCTTCAGGAAGAAATCATCCGCAGAAGCGGTGTTAATCCGAGCAAATGTATGCGCTGCGGCAAATGCTCCGCAACCTGCCCCGCATACGATGAGATGGAATACCATCCCCATCAGTTTGTGAATATGGTTGAAAGCGGCGATATCGAGCCGTTACTCAATTCAGAGTCACTTTACAAGTGCTTATCATGTTTTGCGTGCATCGACAGATGCCCCAGAAACGTTGAACCCGCTAAACTGGTTGAAGCCGTGCGAATTGCAGCAGTAAGAAAGCAGGGTGCAAACCGTATGACTGCAAACGACGTTCCCCGGATGATTGATGAGGACGTTCCGCCGCAGTTGCTCGTCAGCGCATTCAGAAAATATACTAAGTAAGGAGGAAAAGACAAATGCAAAGAGTTGGCGTTTTTGTTTGTTGGTGCGGCAGTAATATTGCAGGCACAGTTGATGTTGAAGCAGTATCCGAAGCCCTGAAAAGCGAGCCCGGTGTAGTCTTTTCCACCAACTACCAATATATGTGCTCACAGGCAGGTCAGGATATGATTATCGACGCTGTCAAAGAGCATAATCTCACAGGAATCGTTGTTTGCTCATGCTCACCGAGAATGCATGAGGCAACCTTCCGCAAAACTGCAGCAGCTGCAGGTCTCAACCCCTATATGGTTGAAATCGCAAACATCCGTGAGCAGTGCTCATGGGTACATAAGGATATGCTCACCGGTACCGAAAAGGCAATCATCCTCGGCAAGGCTGCTGTTGCAAAGGTTAACCTCAACACTCCCCTCACACCCGGTGAATCACCCGTAACAAAGAGAGCTCTTGTTATCGGCGGCGGTATCGCAGGTATCCAGACTGCTCTTGATATCGCAGACGCAGGTTTCCCCGTTGATATCGTTGAGAAGAAGCCCACCATCGGCGGTAAGATGGCACAGCTTGATAAGACCTTCCCCACACTTGACTGTGCTGCTTGTATTCTTACTCCCAAAATGGTTGACGTTGCTCAGAATGATAAAATCCGTATCTTCTCCTACAGTGAGGTTTCGGAAATCAAAGGTTTCGTCGGTAATTTCGACGTAACAATCAAAAAGAATGCACGTTTCGTTAATGAAGATATCTGCACCGGCTGCGGCGCTTGCGTTGACAAATGCCCGATGAAGAAGATTCCCAACGAATTCAATCTTGGTATGGATAACCGCAAGGCTATCTACATCCCCTTCGCTCAGGCTGTACCGAAGGTTGCAACAATCGACCCCAATGCATGTAATATGCTTAAAAACGGCAAGTGCGGTCTTTGCGCAAAGGTTTGTACCGCAGGTGCTATCGACTACACACAGAAGGATGAATTCATCGAAGAGAAATACGGCGCAATCGTTGTTGCAACCGGTTTCAATCCCATCAGCATGGATAAATTCGACGAATTCGCTTACAACCAGTCAAAAGACGTTATCACTTCTCTTGAATTCGAGCGTCTCACCAACGCTGCAGGTCCCACAGCAGGTAAGCTCCTCAGACCCTCTGACGGAAAGCATCCTCACACAATCGTGTTCGTTCAGTGCGTAGGCTCACGTTGTGACGCTTGTGCCGAAAAGGGTAAAGAGTATTGCTCAAAGATTTGCTGTATGTATACTGCTAAACACGCAATGCTCACAAGAGATAAGTATCCCGATACAGAAGTTTACGTATTCTACATCGACGTAAGAACTCCCGGTAAGAACTTCGATGAATTCTACCGCCGTGCAGTTGAAGAATACGGTGTTAAATACATCAAGGGTATGGTAGGCAAGGTAACGCCCGAGGGCGACGTGCTCAAGGTTCAGGCATCTGACCTTATTGCAAACAAGCAGCTTCGCATTGATGCTGACCTTGTTGTTCTTGCCGCTGCAATCGAACCCGATAAGTCTGCTCGTCCTCTTGCAACAATGCTTACCGCAAGTATGGATACAAACGACTTCTTCACAGAAGCTCATCCCAAGCTTCGTCCCGTTGAAAGCCCCACGGCAGGCGTATTCCTTTCGGGTACTTGTCAGGGTCCGAAGGATATCCCCGAAACTGTTTCTCAGGCAGGTGCTGCATCATCAAAGGTTATCGGCCTTCTTGCAAAAGATAAGCTCACAGGTAACCCCTGCGTTGCAAGTTCAAACGAACTTATGTGTAACGGTTGTTCATCCTGCGAAAAAGTTTGCCCCTACGGTGCAATCACTTACAGCGATAAGGAATTCCGTATGCCTGACAGAACAACCAAGGTAAGAAGAATTGCAGTTGTTAATCCTGCGGTATGTCAGGGTTGCGGTGCTTGTACAGTAGCTTGTCCGTCAGGTGCTATGGACCTTAACGGATTTGCAAATTCACAGATTATGGCGGAGGTTGACGCAATATGCAAGTAAATGAATATAAGCCTTTAATCGTTGCATTTTGCTGCAACTGGTGCTCCTACGCAGGTGCTGACCTTGCAGGTAACAACCGTCTCAACTACCCTGCAGAAGTAAAGATTATCCGTGTGCCCTGCTCTTGCCGAGTAAACCCCATGTTTATTCTTCGTGCATTCCAGAGAGGTGCTGACGGTGTAATCATCTGCGGTTGCCACCCCGGTGACTGCCACTATACATCAGGTAACTACTACACCCGCCGCAGAATGGCTGCCCTCTTCTCAATGCTCGATTATCTCGGCATTGAAAAAGAGCGTACCCGTGTTGAATGGGTTTCAGCCGCTGAAGGTGCAAAGTTTGCAGCTACAATGAACGATTTCGTTGAAAAGGTAGTTGCATTAGGTGAAAATAAGAGATTGGAGGATTTACGATGCAAAAAATAACTCGCGAACAGTTGATTGATAAAGCAGTTGCTTTGCTTGCAGACGGAACGGTTTCCTGCGTTCTCGGTTGGAGCAAGGGTGAGTTTGATTACGACGTAACTCCTGCAATGTTCAACAACGAAGAAGAATTAAAGGCAAATTTTGTTTTCAATGATTTCTGCGGTGTTAACTTCTCCAAATACCTTGTTGCAAAAACACAGAAATGCGAAGGCAAAATCCTTGTTTTCCTCAAGCCCTGCGATACATACAGCTTCAACCAGCTTCTTACCGAGCACAGATTTGACCGCGAAAAGGTTTACGCTGTCGGTATCCCCTGCGAAGGTATGGCTGATATCGCAAAGGTTAAAGAAATCTGCGGTGACGGTATCTCCTCAATCGCTTTTGAAGGCGAAAAGATGGCAGTGACCACTCTTTATGAAGACGCTCCCGTTATGCTTGCCGCAAACGACGTTCTTGCTGAAAGATGCATCAACTGCAAGAGCAAGAAGTGCGTTGCGTTTGACGAGCTTATGGGTGACGAAGGCAACGTTATTGATTCAAACCGTTTCGACGAAGTTGAAAAGCTTGAAGCAATGACTCCCGATGAGAGATTCGCTTTCTGGCAGAATGAGCTTTCACGCTGCATCCGTTGTAATGCTTGTCGTGATGCATGCCCTGCCTGCACATGCGAAAAGTGTGTTTTTGACAATCCCAATTCAGGTGTTGAAAATAAATCTCCTGCAAACAGCTTTGAAGAAAAAATGTTCCATATCATCAGAGCTTTCCACGTTGCAGGCCGTTGCACTGACTGCGGCGAATGCTCCAGAGTATGTCCGCAGAACATTCCCTTACACCTCCTTAACCGCAAGTTCATCAAGGATATGAACGAATTCTACGGTGAATATCAGGCAGGTGCAGAGGTTGGCTCACGTGCTCCTCTGGTTAACTACACAACAGAGGATTTGGAGCCCGGTGAAGTTTTTGACAGGAGGGATACAGATGCGTAAATGTTCTCTCGATAAAATAAATCTCGTTTTTGCTGAAATTGCAAAAAACGCAGCATTATATCTTCCCGTTGACCAGAATGACGGCAGTGCCGCATACAAGAAATGGGAAGAGGGCACTGTTTGGAGCAATGCTCTCAACACAGTAAGAAGCCCCAAAGACTTCTTCTTCCCCCAGACTGAAGACCTTATGGCATTCAAGGTTGAAGGCAAGAACATCGAAGTTATGGATACAAGAAGCGAATCCGAAGATTTCGTTGTTTTCGGTGTAAGAGCTTGTGACGTTAAGAGCTTTGATATCCTTGACCGCGTATTCCTTACCGAACCCGTTGACAGCTTCTACGGTTCAAGAAGACAGCATGGCATCATCATTTCTCTTGCCTGCACAAGACCTTCCGAAACCTGCTTCTGCAAAACCTTCGGTATCGACCCTTCCGAACCCGCAGGTGATATTTCAGCCTGGAAGACCGAAACAGAAATCTTCTTCCTTGCAAACACAGAAAAGGGCGAAGAGCTTCTTAACAAGCTTTCAGCACTTACAGAGGAATGCGACGATTCCGCTGTTAACGCACAGAAAGAAAAAATCACTGCAATTATGGATAAGCTTCCGCTTAAAGAGCTCAAAACAGACGCTTTCGGCGGCGGCAAAACAAACGAACTGTTTGATGCTCCCGAATGGGCAGAACTTTCACAGTCCTGCCTTGGCTGCGGCACCTGCACCTTCGTTTGTCCCACTTGCCAGTGTTATGACATCAAGGATTTCAACACAGGTAACGGTGTTATCCGTTACAGATGCTGGGACTCCTGCATGTATTCCGATTTCACAAAGATGGCTCACGGTAACAACCGTCTCACCCAGAAAGAACGCTTCCGCCAGAGATTTATGCACAAGCTTGTATACTTCCCCGAAAATAACGACGGTGAGTTCAGCTGCGTAGGTTGCGGACGTTGCCTTGCAAAGTGCCCCATCTCAATGAATATCGTAAAAGTAATGAAAAAGATCGGAGGAAACAAAAGTGAATAATATGACAGAAACTTTGATTCCGAAAATCGGCGTCATTACAGACGTTCGCATTGACACTCCCGATATCAAAACATTCAGAGTTGTTACTCCTGACGGCAAAAAGGCATTCGACCACAGACCCGGTCAGTGCGCAATGCTTTCAGTTCCCGGTGTCGGTGAAGCAATGTTTTCCATCACGTCCTCACCCACTAACGAAGATTATATGGAGTTTTCCATTAAAAAGTGCGGTTGCGTGACCGATTGGCTCCATCAGGCTGAACCCGGTCAGCAGATTACAATCAGAGGTCCTTACGGTAAGCCCTTCCCTGTTGACGACGTGTTTGCAGGCAAAGATCTCCTCTTCATCGCCGGCGGTGTTGGTCTTGCTCCTCTTCGCTCTGTAATCAACTACTGCCGCCACTATCGTGACCGTTACGGTAAGATTGATATCGTTTACGGCTCAAGAAGCAAAGACGATTTGCTCGACTATCAGGAAATTATCGAAGAATGGTCAACCGATGCAGGTGTTAACGTTCACCTTACAATCGACAACCCCCAGGAGGGTTGGGACGGCCACGTTGGTTTTGTACCTAATTATGTAAAGGAACTCGGTTTTGACACAAACAAAGTTGCAGTTTTGTGCGGTCCTCCCATTATGATTAAATTCACACTGGATGGTCTTTGCTCAATCGGCTTTGACAAGACCGACATTTACACAACTCTTGAATTGAGAATGAAATGCGGAGTAGGTAAATGCGGAAGATGTAATGTTGGTGCTAAATACGTTTGCAAGGATGGTCCTGTTTTCCGTTGTGACGAATTAGACGAGCTTCCGGCTGAATATTAAAGGAGAGATAATATGGAAAAAATGGTTAATATATTTCTTTTCGGCAAAAAATACGAAGTGCCGGAAAATCTGACAATTATGACCGCTATGGAATATGCCGGTTACCAGCTTGTCCGCGGTTGCGGTTGCCGTAACGGTTTCTGTGGCGCTTGCGCAACAATCTACCGCATCAAGGGTGACAAAGAGCTCAAGGCTTGTCTCGCTTGTCAGACAAAGGTTGAAGAGAATATGTACATCGCTACTCTTCCCTTCTTCCCTCTTGTTAAGCAGGTTTATGACATCGAAACAGTTCCCGTTAACGAAACTGTTATGATGCAGCTTTACCCCGAAATTTATTCCTGCATCGGCTGTAACGCTTGTACAAAGAGCTGCACACAGGAGCTTAACGTAATGCAGTATATCGCATATGCTCAGCGCGGCGATTTCGAGAAGTGCGCTGAAGAATCATTCGACTGCGTTATGTGCGGTGTTTGCTCATCAAGATGCCCCGCAGGTATTTCTCATCCTCAGGTTGCAATGCTTGCAAGAAGAATCAACGGCAAGTATCTTGCTCCCGGTTGCGGTCATCTTGAGGACAGAGTCAGAGAAATCAAAAACGGTGATTTCAATGAACTTATCGAAGCTCTTATGCAGAAGCCCATCGAAGAAATGAAAGAGCTTTACAACACACGCGAAATCGAGAAGTAAGGAGGAAAGTATATGTATTCAGAAAAATTTCAGAAATCCCTTGCCGCAGTTGAAGCAGCAAGAGAAAACAACATTGCTTTAGAGCCCCAGCGTATGACAGCTCAGCAAAAAGAAGAATTACTTGCAACTTTCCATCCCGACTATAAAAAAGATGAATTTGCAGTATTGAAAATCGGTGCTAACAAGGGTGACAAGGTTCCCACAGAGTTAGCTGAAATGCTTCAGGCTCACAGCCGCATCTCTGCTGACAGCGTTGACCTTTCAAACCCCGACTATGAAACCGACGTTCTTATCATCGGCGGCGGCGGTGCAGGTGCATCAGCTGCTATCGAAGCAAACGAAGCAGGCGCTGACGTTATGATCGTAACAAAGCTCAGAATCGGTGATGCCAACACAATGATGGCAGAAGGCGGTATTCAGGCAGCTGATAAGCCCAACGATTCACCTGCAATCCACTTTGTTGACGCTTTCGGCGGCGGACATTTCGCAGCAAAGAAAGAGCTTCTTTCAAAGCTTGTTTGCGATGCTCCCGAAGCAATTCAGTGGCTCAGCAACCTTGGTGTTGAATTCGACAAAGACGAAGACGGCACAATGGTTACAACTCACGGCGGCGGTACTTCACGTAAGCGTATGCACGCTGCCAAGGACTATTCAGGTGCAGAAATTATGAGAACTCTTCGTGACGAAGTTCTCAACCGCCAGATTCCCGTTGTTGATTTCACAGCAGCAATCGAACTCATTCTGGACGAAAACGGCAACGCAGCCGGTGCAGTCCTTATGAATATGGAAACAAAGGAACTCCTTGTTGCAAAGGCAAAAACAGTTATCATCGCTACCGGTGGTGCAGGCCGTATGCATTATCAGGGCTTCCCCACATCAAACCACTACGGTGCAACAGCTGACGGTCTTGTTCTCGGCTACAGAGTAGGTGCAAAGCTCCTTTACGCTGAAACACTTCAGTATCATCCCACGGGCGTTGCATACCCCGAGCAGATTTTTGGTGCTCTTGTTACCGAAAAAGTTCGTTCACTTGGTGCAAAGCTTGTAAATGTTAATGGTGAGGTGTTTATGCATCCCCTTGAAACACGTGACGTTGCGGCAGCTTCAATCATCCGTGAATGCTCCGAACGTGCAACAGGCGTTGATACCGGCGACGGTCAGGGCGTATGGCTCGACACTCCCATGATTGAAAAAATCGGCGGCGAAGGCACAATCATGAAGAGAATTCCCGCTATGTGGAGAATGTTCGACAAGTACGGCATCGATATCCGCAAAGAACCCATTCTTGTTTACCCCACTCTTCACTATCAGAACGGCGGTCTCGATATCACAGCAGACTGCATGACAACAAACGTTGAAAACCTCTTTGTTGCAGGCGAAGCTGTTGGCGGTATCCACGGCAAGAACAGACTTATGGGTAACTCACTTCTCGATATTATCGTTTTCGGCAGAAGCGCAGGTATTAATGCCGCTGCAAAAGCAAAGACTGTTAATGTCGGTGAACTCACACTCAAACACATTGAGAAGTTTGAAAACGAAATCGCAGAGGCAGGCATTGCTACCGATAAGATTTCTCCCAAGCTTCTTCCCGACTACACTAACAAAAGATAAGAAAAGAGGTCAGTAAAGTGTCTTTATTAAACGGAGTTATTTCAATCAGTAACACCTATACCTTCTTTCTTGTTCTTTTCGGTGTTCTGCTTTTCGGTTATCTTATAGGAAGAATAACCATCAAAGGTGTTTCTCTTGGCGACGCAGGCGTATTTATTATCGCATTGCTCTTCGGTGCTCTCTTCTTCAATATGAGCGAAGCCGACGGCCTTGTGTTTATGGCATCCTCAAAGCCTTATGATTTCGAGCCGGGTCTTACAATCGTTGAGGCCCTCGGACTTATCCTTTTCGTAACCTCCGTAGGTTACATCGCAGGCCCGAAATTCTTCGGCAATTTCAAGAAAAACTTCAAATCCTACGTTCTTCTCGGTATCGTAATCATTCTTGTGGGCGGTCTTTCCGCTATCGCCTGCATTCTTACCGGTGATGCAATCGGTTACGGCTCATCCATCGAAACCCGTGAAGGCTTCGTAGCGATGATTGTCGGTCTGCTTTCAGGCTCACTCACTTCAACCCCCGCATTCTCCGCAGCAAAAGCAACTGTTGCCGCCGAATATACAGGTCTTGTTTCGGTTGGTCACGGTATCGCTTATATCTTCGGTGTTGTCGGCGTTGTTCTCTTCGTTCAGATTATCCCCAAGCTCACAAAGGCTGATATGGATGCTGAACGTGCAAAGCTTGTTATCAAAGAAGAAAAGAAAGAAGAAAAGAAAAAGGTCAAGCTTTTTGAAATCGATCATATGGGTGTTGCAGGCTTCTCACTTGCAGCTATCCTCGGCACAATTGTCGGTCAGATTAAAATCCCTCTTTCTGCAGAAGGTTTATCAGGAACCTGCTTCTCGCTCACAACAACAGGCGGTTGCCTTCTTATGAGCTTGGTTCTCGGTCATTTCGGTAAGCTCGGACGCATCAGCATTATGCCCAAGGAAAGCACCCTCAAGCTCTTCAGAGAGCTCGGTCTCGTTCTCTTCCTTGTTGGCGCAGGTATTCCCGGCGGTGCTGAATTTGTTGCAAACTTCGACCCGATGTACTTTGTATACGGTATCGTAATGACAATCCTTCCTCTGATTGCAGGTTATCTCTTTGCAAAATACGTTCTTAAACTCAGCTTACTCAATAACCTCGGTTCAATCACCGGCGGTATGACAAGCACACCTGCTCTCGGAACACTCATTACAACAGCAGGAACCGAAGACGTTGCCGCAGCTTATGCCGCAACATATCCGATTGCTCTTATTGCAGTTGTTTTGGTTTCACAGCTTCTTGTTATTATGTTCTGATCAAAGCAATGTAAACTTATAAAAAAGACATCCTTCGGCAGATTACCTGCTGAAAGGATGTCTTTTTTGTTGATTATATTTTATCAGAAATAGCTGACCTTGATGCGTTTACCCATCTTCTTGAGACAAGCTGAAAGTTCTTCAACAAGGTTCATTTTGATACTGAAATTAATCGGCAGGTCAGGATTCTGATGCGCAGGGTTGATTGCTCTGCCTACGTAGAAATTGATATCCGTTGCTTCCTCAAAAAGCAAACGGGAAATAAGTGAAGCACCGTCTCGCTTAAGGCTCCAATGCTCATAAAACTTGTTTTGTTCAAGATAATCCTTTGCATACTCGAGCACCTTATTGACCGTGATAACGCCCTCTGTTACAAGGTCAACACCTTCAATTTCTGCAATCGGAGGAACGTCTGCTTTTTCGAAAACAAGACTCGCCTTAAGCGGCTTGTTAAGATATTTTGCAGCGATTGATGACGTTGTGCCGCCGCAGATAATGTGTTTGCCTTCTTTTGAGAAGAAGAGCGACATCATTCTGGTTGCATCGTCTCTATTTGACGGAGGACCGAAGAGGATATTCATCGGCTCACGCTTTCTGATTTTGACAACACAAGCGGTTGCATCGTCACCGGGTTTACCGCCGTAAAGCTTGAAACATTCATCAACAAGAATGGTTGAAAGAGTTTTCGCTGTATATCCTGCAGGAGCAAGCATTTCCATAAACGAAATTATATCGTCTCTTTTCCAACCGAAATTATATGACATTCCGATTCCTGCATGGGGGCAACCGTCACTCATTGCAACAAAAATATCGTTTTCGAGAAGCTTTATAACACTCTTGAAAATCTTTTTGCCGCCAATATTCATTTCCGTTTTCGGATAATCATAATTCTGCTCATTACGGATAATGATTACCTGAGGATTATCATACTGAATAATCTCGGCAAAGTCATTGTTCTTGAGATGGATAATGGTGAAGGTTGAATACGCAACACCTCTGAGTGAACAAACGGGAAGTGTTGCCGCGATGGTTGAAACGCACTCTTCAAGAGGCAGACCCTCTGCCATCATAGTTGAAATTATCTTTGAAGTCAGGGTTGAAAGGATGCTCGCCTTAACTCCGCTGCCAAGACCGTCGGCAAGAACGATAACCTGCGAGTTTTCGTCCTGCTCAACGATATCAACGTGGTCGCCGCAAAGCTCTTCACCGTAGTGATTTATACTTTTATAGCCGATATCTGCACATAAATCATTCATCGGTAATCGACTCCTTCAGCTTCGCAAGAGCGATTTTTGTTTCAGCGGCAGTTTCACCGAGAAGAGATGCTATTTCCTGAACAATTCGCATCTGCTTTTCAACAACTCTGTCAGCAACCTCGATGGTTTGGCGGCTGATATTCTCCTTCTTCTCACGCTCTGTCTCCTCGTCGGTTACGTCACGCATAATGGCGATGAGAAGGTGTGAATCACGGTCATAAACAACCGTCTGCTCAACGTAGCGCTTATATTCAGCAAGATAAACTCGCTGGTCACGAACGTCTCTGCCCGATGAAAGAACGCTCATAAACACGCTCGGATCAAGAATTCTGACAACCTGATCACCGAGAATGTCTGATGCACTGCGGATATTCATAATCCTTCTTGCCGCATTGTTTATCTGCTGAACTTCAAGCTGTTCGTTAAGAACAATAAGTCCGTTAGGTGTATTTTTAACGATTGTATCGGAGAAACTTTCCGCTTTATCCTTAAGATAAGGCAGACACATTGAAACCTCTGCCTTGCCCTGAGAGATAGCAATTGCTTTTTCACGGCAGGTATTGTAACCGCAGGAACCGCAGTTAAGCTCATCCGAAGGCTTGAATTTACCCATCTGACGGAGAATGCTGTTTATCTCTGTTTCTGGAGGCAAGGGAAGTTTTCTTTCGATGAAAGTGAAATTCTTCTGCAGTTCGAGAGGCTCGGGCATATCAACCACGAAATCCTTTGAACCTGCATAATTTGCAACCTCGATATAATCCTTGATATTTGAGGTGTGGTGATACTTTTCTATAACGGGGCCACCGACACAGCTGCCGACACAAGCCGACATTTCGATGAAGCACTTGTGAATCTTGCCTTTTTCGATATCCTTGAGAACGGCAATACAATTCTCAACTCCGTCGATTGCAACGTACGTATAGTCGTTCGTTTCGGTCATTGTTTTGAGAACACCGCCCGTTGTGGGGAAGAATCTTGCGCGGCTGTAATCATTCTTATCTTCAACAGCCTCGAGCACGATATTCTCTTCTTTCATCCATTCGGAAAGCTCTTCAAAAGTGAGAACGGCATCTGTAATGCCCTCGTAATATTCAGCTTCGTCCTTCTTGGCAACGCAAGGACCAACAAAAACGGTCTTTGCGTTGGGGATGCGCTTTTTGATATCCCGGCAGTGCGCCTGCATGGGAGACATAACGTCGGCAAGATATTCGAGCGCCGCAGGATAATTCTTCTGAATAAGCAAATTTATTGAATGGCAGCAGGAGGAAATAACGATATCTCTCTCCTCTTCTGCGAGAATTCTTTCATATTCATTTTTAACTATGGTTGCACCGATAGCAGTTTCCTCAACGTCATAAAAGCCGAGTTTCTGAAGAGCGGTACGCATTGCGTTGACACCGACACCGTCATAGTTTGCAATAAATGAAGGTGCAAGGCTTACCACAACGGGGTCTCCGCTTTGAATAAACACCTTTACTTTTTCAACTTCGTTTACAATTTCTTTTGCATTTTGAGGGCAAACAACAAAACACTGACCGCAAAGAATGCATTCGTTGCCTATAATGTGTGCCTGGTTGCCCGAAAAACGGATAGCCTTAACGGGGCAATTACGGATACACTTATAGCAGTTTTTGCAGTTTGATTTTTTAAGAGTAAGGCAATTCATAATATTTAAATTCCTCCAACTGCGGACAAGATATTTTCATTGAAGAATTCTTTGAAATTCTCTTTAGTTATGCCGACGTGAACTTCATCATCGACCTGAATCGTAACACCTACACGGTTGCATTTGCCGATGCAAAAGCTGCCTGCAAGCGTAACCTCATCCTCAAGATGATGCTCTGCAACAGCATTCTGAAGAAGTTCAACAATTTCGGGTGAACCTTTGAGGTGACACGAGCTGCCGACACAAACCTGAACAATCACCATAATTTTACACCTCCGCCAGAACTTCTTTTGTGAAGAAATCGCTCACCGTATCGGGAGTTACCGAAAAGAATTTGCCGTCAACGGTAACGCAAACTCCCTGCTGGCAGTTGCCTATACAAAAAGTGCCACCAAGCTCAACTTTATCGCCGAGATTGTTTTCTGCGATAAGATTCTGAAGCTGTTCAACAACAAATCTTGAACCTTTAATATGGCACGATGAACCGATGCATACTGTAATTTTCATAGCTTTTATCTCCGTATTCTTTATTCATATCTTTGTCAGATGTGAATCCGAACTATATAATTATTTTTATTATACAATGTAAATTATATTTATTCAAGGGTTAAATGAAAACCTCCTTGTAATCGTTTCCGATACAAGGAGGTCGTTTTTATTTATCTGTTAACTTCATTCTCAGCGGGATATAAATCGCCGTAATCAAAGCGGATGCAACAAGCATAATCGGTACGGTGATATCTGTTTTGATAAAACGGATACCCACGTTATCAAAGAAGAAATAAATTACAAAGCACATTCCGAGATATGAGGGAAGTGCAATCTTTGCAAACTTCACGGGCGATATATCAAAAGCATTTGATCCCTTTTGCAGTATGTTGATTTTCATTATTCTGATCATAAACACACCGAATATCAGTGATAATATCACCGTCAGAATTGTGCCGAGAGGCTCATCGTCTGCGAGTACGTTTGTGTTTTCAAGCAGACGTGCGAATCTTATACCGATTGCTCTGGCAGGTGCAACGCCGAGTATAAACACCGTCAGCAAGAAGTTAAAACCGAAACTGAGCTTTTTATTCTCAAAAAGAGGCGAAATATCCTCTTCGTCAGATTTGCCGTTTCTGATGGTAAGAGCAAGAAACGCCATAACAAACAGACCGACGAAAAAGCCTACGATAAATTCCCACGTGCCCCAGGTTGCAAATCGCTTGAAAGT
>JAGBUT010000015.1 GCA_017630695.1 Clostridia bacterium | reverse complement strand
TTTTCAAGCATCAGAATTCTGTCTGCGTGGCGTGTGGTTGAAAGGCGGTGAGAAATAAAGATAACCGTTCTGTCTTTACAACCGTCGCTGATTGCTTTGTTGAGTTCGTATTCCGAAACGGGGTCGAGGTTTGCTGAAGGCTCGTCAAGGATGATATAGGGGCACTGCTTATAGAATACTCTTGCAATGGCGAGCTTCTGCTGTTCGCCGCCTGAAAGCATAAGACCGTTTTCGTCAAATTCCTTGAGAAGAATTGTGTCTGCACCGTTTGGGAGCTTTTTGCTGTAGCCTGCAATTTTAAGTGCCTCGAGCACTCTTTCTTTATCGTATTCTTTTGAAAGAGCGACGTTTTCACCGACTGTTGCGCCGAAGAGCCGGAAATCCTGAAATACTGCGGCAAATCTCGCTCGGTGGCTTAATACCGTTTCTTCCCGGATATCTCTGCCGCCTATTTTAATCGAGCCGTTCTTAACGTCATAAAGGCGGAGCAAGAGATTTGTGAGCGTTGTTTTGCCTGCACCGTTATAGCCGACGAGAGCGACTTTTTCACCGGGTTTGATTTCAAACGAAACACCGTTAATGCTGTCGGATTCGTTGCCCTCATAAGAGAAGGTGATATCCTCAACTGATATTGTTTCGGGTTTGCCGATTTTTGCAATATGTTTACCGTCGGTAATCTTATTCTCAACTGCGAGGAAGTTTCTGCATTTTTCAATCATCTTTGAGCGTTCGGTGAAATTACGAAGGCTCGTGACCGTCAGGTAGAGAATGTTGCTGCCGATTGTTATTGCACCGTTGAAGGTTGCAACGAAATCACCTGCGGACATTTTACCCGTAACGAGGGTCTGATAGCCGATATATAGGCTGAGAATGAGCATAAAGCCGATAATCTGAACGGAAAATTCCTGCAGGAAGAAGAAGCCGTTGAGCTTTCTTGTGTAGCGTTTCTGCGTTGAGATAACGTCGTCTGCGTTTTGATTGAATCTGCGGCGAAGCAGGGGATATATACCGCTTGTGCGGATTTCGCCTGCGTAGTCGGGCAAATAGAAAACTCTCGCGAAATAGTCGCCCTTACGCTGCTTTTCAACGATTGATTCTCTGCGCTTTGTCATAATGTTACCCGTGTATTTGCCCAAGGGGATGAAAACAACAACGCTGCAAAGAACTATTACGAGGCAGATAGGATCGATTGAAAAGATGATTGCGGCAATAGCTGTGATTGAAATCAGCTCTTCAACGTATCCTCTGACGAGGTCAAGAACGTTTCGCAGGTTATCCGCGGTGTTTTCAATCGAGAGGATGAAGTCACTGTAGAAGCCGGGATCGTCATAGCGTGATAAATCAAGCTTTGCGGCTTTTTCATAGAAAAGAGACTGAATGCCGAGATCCATTTTTTCTCGTTCTCTGTAAACGAAAAGCTCATAGAAAACGTTATTGAATAATTCACACGCAACGATGATGCCAAGCATAATGGCAATGCCGAAGATGATTTTTTTCGGTTCTGCACCGTTCTGAACTTCATCAATGATATACTTGAGGCCGATGACGGAGATGAGCTTTGTAGGGAGCTCGCCCGTAACCTGTTCGAAAATTTCATCTATAACGAGCCACGGAGAAACCTTGAACATTGTTTTGAGCATAAAGAAAATGTTTGAAACGGTGCTGTACTGCTGTTTAATCTTTTTCTTCATATTATTCATCGCCTCCTTCCGCATTTCTGTAGCTTGATGCCTGGAGGTTGAACATTTCGCAATATCCCTTGCCGTTTGCCATCAGCTCATCGTGAGTTCCGCATTCGCTGACCGTACCGCTGTCAAAGACGTAAATTCTGTCTGAAAGAACGGCACTTGAAAGACGGTGAGAAATATAAATAACGGTTTTATCTTTTGTTGCTTCAATGAGGCTTTCGTACATTTTATATTCTGCGATGGGGTCGAGTGCAGAAGAGGGTTCGTCAAGCAATGCAAAATCAAAATTCCTGGCAAACATTCTTGCCGTGCAGAGCTTCTGCTGTTCGCCACCGGAAAGACCCGTTCCTTTTTCATCAAATTCTCTGGTGAAAACGGTTTCTTTCTTTTCGGGCAGAGACATAATTTTTTCAAAGATACCTGCTGATTTCAGTGCGCTGTCAACGTTTTCGGAATCTGAATCATTTTCAGTTTCACGGCAAAGAACGTTTTCGTTAACGGTGAGAGCAAATACCTTGTAATCCTGAAAAACGGTTGCAAGTTTTTCGCGAAGAGAAGCAATATCGTATTCCCTGATATCAGTCCCGTTATAGAGAATCGTTCCGCCGTCGGGGTCGTAAAAACGAAGGAGGAGCTTGACAAAAGTTGTTTTGCCTGCACCGTTTTTGCCGACAACAGCAATTGTTTCGTTTTTGTTTATTTTAAGAGAAAGACCGTTAAGAGAAGGTCTTTTTGCATCGGGATAAGTGAAATGAACGTCCTTGAATTCAAGTGATTCGAACTCCTCGGCTTTTTTGCTTCCGCTGATAACCGTCGGTTCGTATTCCATAAACTCTCTGAGGTTTGCGAAATATTCCGCTTCTCTGAAAAGCTTGGCTATGGAGTCGCTCAGGTTGTTGAGTACGTCTTTGAGGTTGCTGACAGCCGTAACGATAACCGAGAAATCTGAAATCGCAAGATTCTTTTTTACCACGAAACGGTAGGTTGCGTATGAATAAGCGGAAACTACGGGCAAAGCCTTGCCGAAAAATCCGCCCGTTGCCTCAAGAAGCATCATTTTGAGGCCGTATTCTTTAAGGATTGCTCTGTTTTCATCAACAGCGGTTTTGAAGCGGTTATGCATAACTTCATAAATGCCGGAGGTACGCATATCCTTTGCAAAGTCCTTGAGGAAAACCGTTCTTTTAACGTAATCCTTTGAACGTTTGTGAGAGGTCATTTCTTTATCTCTTACAACCTCGATTTTGCCTTTGACTGTGCTTGCAATAAATACAACGCCTGCAAAAAGCAGAATCAGAAGAAGCTTATAATCGATTGAAACAACGTAGACAACAAGGAAAGTGCCCGTGATAATATTTGCGAGTATGTTGCCGAAGTTATAGCTGAATTCGATAAAATGATCGTTTGCCACAATTTCGGTTGCACGTTTATAGATATTGTAGAAATTGGGGTTATCGAAGCACGCAATATCGACCTTGACCGCTTTTCTGAATATGAGGTCATTCATATTTTTATAGAAATATTTCACCCTCGTGTTGACGAAATAATCCATCACGTAATCGGTTGCCTTTGAAAGAAAACCTGCGCAGGCGAAAAGCAGAACAAGTTTAGCAAAGCTCTCGAAGTTGCCGCCGTTTTCTATAAGCTGAAGAAGAAGTCTGAGAAAGAGAATTTGCTGAATAAAGCCAACGAAAAACCACTGTGCCGTTTGCATAAGAACGTATGAAGTTACAAGCATAGGCGAACATTTGTTAATGGTTTTAAGGGCATAGATTATGTTTGAAAAAAGTGAGTTTTTTTCTTTTTTATTTTTCTTTTTCAATCGGCTTCCTCCTTTCTTTAATTCTTGACAAAACATAACATTCTAAAAATATCATATTATATATGTCAAGTCAAGAAATAATATTGTTTTATAAAATATAATGTGATATAATTACTTTATCAAGTTTTGCGGAGGCAGAATATGGATTGGAAAAAAGAGCTTTTTGACAAAGAAGAAAAACCGCTTGACAGACTCGTTGATTCATACAGCCACACGTCGGTTTTCAGGTCAATCGCTTTTATCGGTGACAGCCTTTCCTCGGGCGAATTCGAGACCCGTGATGAAAACGGCAATAACGGTTATCACGATATGTTTGAGTATTCGTGGGGCCAGTATATTGCGAGAAAAAACGGTCTGAAAGGCTATAACTTTTCGCGAGGCGGTATGACTGCGAAGGAGTATATCGAATCCTTTGCCGAATCAAAGGGATTCTGGGATAAAGATAAAGCTTGTCAGGCATACGTCATCGCTCTCGGCGTTAACGATATCTATAACGGAGGCGGCAAAATCGGGGGAGTTGAGGATATCAATCCCGAGGATTACAACAAAAACAAGCCGACTTTTATCGGCTATTATGCTGCAATTATCAGCAGATATAAAGAAATCAGCCCCGATGCGAGATTCTTTTTCGTGACCTTCCCCAACAGTGGTAACCCTGCTCTTGAAGAAAAAACCGTCGGTATGGTCAATGCGCTTTATGACCTTGCCGAATATTTTGATAATTCGTTCGTCATCGATTTATATAAATACGGTCCCGTCTACGATAAAGAATTCAACGATTCGTTTATGATGCACGGTCATATGAATGCAAGCGGATATATCTTCACGGCGAAGATGATTGATTCATATATCGACTATATCGTCAGAAAAAATCCCGAGAAATTCAATACCGTCTGCTTTGTCGGTACTGATATCAGATATTGAGAGGTGCAATATGAAAACTGCTCAGTTAACTCCTGAAAATGCGGCTCGTCTGCAGAAAAAACGAGAAAAAGAAATCCTGAAGTGGGAAAAAGAGAAGGCAAAACCCAGAAGAAATCTGTATTTTGCATATCTTGTTTTCATCATCGCTCTTATTTATGCAACTGACGAAATCGCTTCGCAGATTGGTATGCTTATGAAGAGCGAAATTGCAGCCGACCTTTTTGCAAAGCACGGTGACAGCTCTGTCGGTATGCTCGACCTTGTTTCATCCCTTGCAATTCCGTTTCAGGCTGTAGGTCTTTTATACAGACCGCTTGCCGACAGATGGGGCAGAAAGAAATTCCTCATCATCAACACCTTCGGTATGAGCTTTGCGTTGCTCCTGATTTTCCTTTCAGGCAATCTTGCGCTCTATTTCCTCGGTGCGTGTCTCGTTCAGTTCTTTATCCCTCACGATATGCACGTTGTTTACATAATGGAATCCTCACCCTCAAAGCACAGAGCAAGGGTTTATTCGGTTATCAAATTCTTTGCAAATATGGGCGTTATGCTCGTACCCCTTCTCAGAAGATGGCTCATCAGCACGGCAGGTGACTCCTACGGCTGGAGAATGGTTTATTTCATCCCTGCGGTTGTCGGTCTTGTTGTCAGCTTTATCGCTCTTCTTGGTGCGAGAGAGACCCCTGCATTCATTGATTCGAGACTCAGCTATCTCAAAATGACTGATGAAGAACGACTTGAGCTTGAAAAGAGCAAGAAGGCTGAAAGCAAGCAGGGCGGTCTGATTCCTGCTCTCAAGTTTGCAATTTCTCACAAACAGCTTCGTTGGCTCTACGTTGCATCGGCTCTTGCAAACATCGGCTTCTATGCAAGTATCAACTTTGAGCCTATTCTCACTTACGGTTATCAGGATAGCGGAATCTCAGCTCCTCTTGATGCGGTTACAACGGCTCTTGTTCTTTTCCCGATAGGTTCTGCGGTTGCGCAGGTTATTATGGGCTTCATCTGTGACGGTAAGGGCAGAAAAACTGCGGCAATCATCACCGCTTTCAACTGCCTTGTAGGTTTCCTCGGTTTCACAATCGGTGCAAGAAACGGCTTCAGTCCTTCGGTTGCCGGTTTCCTTTGCGGTGTGTTTGTTGGCAGCTATTATTCGCTCAACGACGTTCTTATTATGATGATAGGCGAGTCGGCTCCCACAAATCTCCGTTCATCCGCTATTTCGGCACAGTATATCGTAACCGCTGTCGGTTTCGGTATTTCTCTTGGTGTCGGAACGGTTTGCGCTATCAAGCTCGGCAACAGTCTTATCGGTGCGGCAACTCTCTGTATGCTTGTTCCCGGTTTTGTTTCGGCTCTTGCAGTTCTTTTCAAAAACGTCGGCGAAACAAAGGGTATCGATATGGATACCGTTACGGGTGCCGAATGGGATTGATTCCCTGATATATTGAATTTTGCGGTGCAGTCAGATTACGGCTGCACCATTTTTTTGTTGCTTACTTCAAATTTTATTATAATAATAATTGATATTGTCAAAAGTGTGTGATATAATTACACTGTCATAGAACGGCATTTTGCCAAGAATATAATTCATTTCAGGAGGATAAAAAATATGAAAATGTCATTCCGTTGGTATGGCGAATCCGACCCGATTTCACTTGAATATATCCGCCAGATTCCCAATATGCACAGCATCGTAAGTGCAGTTTACGACGTTAAGCCCGGCGAAGTATGGCCCGAAGAAAGCATTGAAAAGATGGCAAATCAGTGCAAAGAAAACGGTCTTGTTTTCGACGTTGTTGAGTCTATTCCCGTTCATGAGGATATCAAGCTCGGCAGAGGTGAGGTTGAAAAGCTCATCGATGTTTATTGCGAAAATATCCGCCGCTGTGCAAAGTACGGCGTTAAGTGTGTTACTTATAACTTTATGCCCGTTTTCGACTGGACACGTACTCAGCTCGATAAAAAAGCTCCCGACGGCTCAACAAGCCTTGTTATGTATTGGGAACAGATGAAAGGTCTTGACCCCCTTACAGATGACATTCACCTCCCCGGCTGGGATTCAAGCTACACTCAGGATGAGGTAAGAGAGCTCATCTATGCATACGGCGAAAT
>JAGBUT010000196.1 GCA_017630695.1 Clostridia bacterium | reverse complement strand
GAAAGCAAGAGGACACAAGATTTTCCTTGATCTTAAACTTCACGATATCCCAAATACTGTTAAAAAATCTATGGCAGTATTGTCAAGACTTGACGTTGATATGACAAACCTTCACGCAAGCGGCACAATCGCTATGATGGAAGCTGCTATCGAAGGTCTCACAAGAGAAGACGGCACTCGCCCCATCCTCATTGCAGTTACACAGCTCACATCAACCTCACAGGAAAGAATGGAAGCTGACCTTCTTATCGAAAAGCCTCTCGACGAAGTTGTTATGCACTATGCATCAAACGCAAGAGCAGCAGGTCTTGACGGTGTTGTTTGCTCACCTCTCGAGGCAGGCAAGGTTCACGAGAAATGCGGTGACGGTTTTGTTACCGTTACTCCCGGCGTACGTTTCGCTGACGGCGACATCGGTGACCAGGTAAGAGTTACAACTCCTGCAAAGGCAAAGGAAATCGGCTCAGACTACATCGTAGTCGGCAGACCCATCACAGCAGCAGAAGATCCCGTTGCCGCATATAAGAGATGCGTTGCAGAATTCGTCGGCTGATATCACGTTTATAAATTAACTTATATCATATAAAGGAGACAAAACAATGAAAAAGCTTATTGCAAAAGATCTGCTTAAAATCAAGGCAGTATTCTTCCGCCCCGAAGAGCCCTTCACCTGGGCAAGCGGTATCAAGAGTCCCGTATATTGCGACAACCGTCTGACACTTTCAGATATCGACGTTCGTTCCGACGTTGAAAACGGTCTCGCAACACTTATCAAAGAAAATTATCCCGAAGCAGAAGTGCTTATGGGTACAAGCACAGCAGGTATCGCTCACGCAGCTATCACAGGCCATCTTCTCGGCCTTCCTATGGGTTACGTTCGTTCAGGCGCAAAGGACCACGGCAGAAACAACCAGATCGAAGGCAAGCTTCTTCCCGGTCAGAAAGTTGTTGTTGTTGAAGACCTTATTTCAACCGGCGGCAGCGTTATTGAAGTTGTTGACGTTCTCCGTGAAGCCGGCGCAGAAGTTCTCGGTATCGTAAGTATCTTCACATACGGTATGCAGAAGGGTCTTGACCGCCTCGCTGCAGCAAACGTAAAGAACATCTCTCTCACAAATTTCGACACAATTGCAGAAGTTGCTGCTGAAGAAGGCTACATCAAGCCCGAAGATATTCAGCGCCTCATCGCATTCCGTAACAATCCCTCAGACGAAAGCTGGATCAACAAATAATAATCCCCCTGAAAATCCCAAAAAGAATTAAGGAGATATTATGAAAAGCATTATAGATATTATGGAGCTTTCAACAGCGGAAATCGATGAGCTTGTCTCAACCGCTCTTGATATAATTGATAACCCTGCAAAATATTCAGAAAAGTGCAGAGGCAAGAAACTTGCAACACTTTTCTTCGAGCCTTCAACAAGAACCCGTCTGAGCTTTGAAGCTGCTATGTATGAGCTTGGCGGTAACGTAATCGGCTTCTCAGAAGCATCCAGCAGCTCCGCTTCAAAGGGCGAGAGCGTTGCTGATACCGCACGTGTTGTAAGCTGCTATGCAGATATCATCGCAATGCGTCACCCCAAAGAAGGCGCGCCTTACGTTGCATCACTTAACGCAACCGTTCCCGTTATCAACGCAGGTGACGGTGGTCACAACCACCCCACACAGACTCTTGCAGACCTTCTTACAATCCACAAGGAAAAGGGCGGCTTTGAAAACCTCACAGTAGGTCTTTGCGGCGACCTTAAATTCGGCAGAACAGTTCATTCGCTTATCGCTGCAATGTCTCGCTACAGCGGTGTCAAGTTTGTGCTTATCTCCCCCGATGAACTCAAGATTCCCGAATACATCAAAACCGATATCCTTGACCCCAAGGGTATTGAATACGTTGAATCCGCAAGCCTTGAAGCAGTTATGCCCGAGCTTGATATTCTCTATATGACCCGTGTTCAGGGCGAACGCTTCTTCAACGAAGCTGATTATATCAGACTCAGAGACACTTACATTCTTTCAACCGAAAAACTCGCAGTAGCAAAGAAAGACCTCTGCATTATGCATCCGCTGCCCAGAGTTAACGAAATCTCCGTCGGTGTTGACGCTGATCCCAGAGCTTGCTATTTCAAGCAGGTACTTTACGGCAAATATATGAGAATGGCTCTCATTCTTAAACTTCTTGAGGAGGCTGGAAAATGATTATCGGACAGATCAAAGACGGCATTGTTCTTGACCACATCACCGCAGGCCGTTGCATGGATATATACAACATCCTCAAGCTTGGCGAAATGAGTTGCACAGTTGCAATGATCAAAAACGCTGACAGTGTGAAGATGGGCAAAAAGGATATCATCAAAATCTTCGAATCAATCGAAATTGACCTCGAGGTTCTCGGTTATATCGATCCCGGCATCACAGTTAACATTATCCGTGACGGCGAGCTCGTAAAGCGCAAGAAGCTTTCTCTCCCCGAAGAAGTAACGGGCGTTATCAAATGCAAGAATCCCCGTTGTATCACATCAGTTGAGCAGGAACTTCCCCATAAATTCCGTCTCACAGATGCAGAAAACAAGGTTTACCGTTGCATTTACTGTGAAAGCAAAGCAAGTTCATCACATGAATAAAAAACAAAGAGTCTGCAGTCTTTTGCAGGCTCTTTTTATATAACTTTAAGATATTCTTAATATTTAAAATATTGATTAAAGAAATATATAATGTTATAATTAGTCGGATTTTTAAAAAAAAGAACATTATTAATACGGAGGAAATGATGGCTGTTAATTATAACAAGAACGAAAAGCGTTTTTATAACTTCAGAGAAATCATCAATTATTCCGCAACACATTATGCAAAAAACACCGCTTTTCAGGTTAAAACAAAATCAGGCGAAATCAAGAATATCACTTATGCAGAGCTGAAGGATCTTTATTACGGTCTTTGCACAAAGTTTATCAAGATGGGTTATCTCGGCAAGCGCATTGCCGTTTCAGGTGCAAACTGCTTTGAATGGGCTCTTTCATATCTTTGCGCTTCAACAGTTGGTATTGTTGTGCCCATCGACAAAGAGCTTCAGGCTGAAGACGTGCGTGATTTTATGAATTCGGCAGACTGCGTTGCAATTTGCACAGATAACGCAAAAATCGAGGCACTCAAAGATGTTGTTACCCGCGACGTCAACTACATCTCGTTTGACAGCATCAGAAGTATGGCAAGCGAAAGCATCAACACTTCTCTTGTTGACGATATCGAAATCGGCAAGGACGAAATGCGTATTCTGATTTTCACATCAGGCACAACGGGCAGCTCAAAGGGCGTTTGCCTTTCACAGAATAACCTGTGCGCAAACATTCACCAGACAGTAAGTATGTTCAGCGTTAAGGATACCGACAAGACTCTTTCAATTCTTCCTCTTCACCATACATACGAATGCACTCTTGACTTCGTTCTTTTCCTCACAAGAGGTGCTCAGATCTGCTATTGCGACGGTCTCACAAAAGTTCAGAAGAATATGCTTGAATACAGCCCCTCGATCCTTGTTGTTGTTCCTGCTCTTCTCAAAGTTCTTAACAAAAGAATTAAGGCAAAGATTGCTGCAGATTGCCCCAAAAAGTATAAGGAATATTTTGAAACCGAATCTCTTGCAAGTGCTTTAAGCAAGGTGCCCTTCATCATCCGCAAGGTTATCTGCTCAAAGGTCAAGAAATCTCTCGGCGGTAAGCTCAGAGTTTTCATCGTTGGTGCTGCAGAGCTTGATACACAGCTTGTTGAAGATTTCGGTGCACTTGGTATCCGCACACTTCAGGGCTACGGTCTGACAGAGTGCTCACCCCTTCTTGCAGGCAACGGTGATTTCCATTTCAATCCCAAATCAACCGGTATTGCAATCCCCGGTGTTGAGCTTAAGATTGATAACCCCAACGAAGAAGGAGTTGGTGAAATCATCGCAAAAGGCGAAAACATTATGCTCGGTTACTTCAACGACCCCGAAGCAACCGCAGAGGTGCTTCGTGACGGTTGGTTCCACACAGGTGACCTCGGTTATATGGACGAAAACGGCGACCTTTATATAAAGGGCAGAATCAAGAACGTTATCGTTACCGAAAACGGCAAGAACATCTATCCCGAAGAGCTTGAAACAAGACTCGCTGAATTCCCTGAAATCGGTGAAGTACTTGTTTTCGGTGCAAAAGAAAACGGCGAATCATTTGTTAAAGCAAGAATCTTCCCCAACCTTGATTATATCAAAGAAAAGCTTGGCAGACAGCCTTCAAACGATGAAACCGAAACAATGGTCAAGAAAGCTATCAAGGCAGTAAACAAAAAGATTCCTGCATATAAGCACATTAAGATTGTTGAAGTTCTTTCCACCGCACTCGAAAAGACAACCACACAGAAAATCAAGCGTTTCGGCAAAAACATTAAATAAAAATGAAACTCCTGCATCTGTTTCGGATGCAGGAGTTTTTATTTCATTCAGTTTGCCTGCGGAGTTTCACCGTCGGTTACGATATCATACGGCCAATCAATGATTCCGCCAAATTCATAAACGTTATTATAACCCAGTGCCGCAAGTTCAGCCGACGCATTCTTGCTTCGTCTGCCGCTTCTGCAATAAACAAGAATCATCTTATCCTTATCGGGAAGCACCTCTGATGCTCTTTCAATCACCTCGTAATCAGGAAGCAATACAGCAGAGTGAATGTGTCCCTCTTTGTATTCGGTTTCTTCTCTTACGTCAAGAATGATGTAATCGCTTTCCGTGAGCATGATCTCGTGTGCTTCTTTGGGGGTTATCTGATAATAACCGTCCTCATTTTTTGTGAAAGACGATTCACCGGTGTTTTCCGTTATTCCTTCATTAGAGTCACTGCCGCATCCTGAAAAACAGAAAACCAGCGTGAAGATTGCGGTTAATATTTTAAAAAGCTTTTTCATTTTTATCCTCCGAGAAGAACGTCTGAAACGAGCATCAGACAAAATCCTACAAGCAACGCATAGGTTGCACCTCTTTCATTTCCGTGAGCGTGGGTTTCCGGTATCATTTCATCGCTGACAACGTAAAGCATTGTGCCGCCTGCAAAAGCAAGAGCAAACGGCAGAATAGCCGAAGCAACACTGACAGCAAAGTAACCTGCAACCGTTCCGAAAACTTCTACCAGACCCGTCAGCATAGCGCAGACAAAAGTCTTTCTCGGGCTGACCCCTGCCGCAAGCATAGGTCCGATAATAACCATACCTTCGGGAATATTCTGCAGCGCAATTCCTCCGGCAATCAGCAAGGCTTCGTTTGTGTTTCCCGAGCCGAAACCGACACCTGCCGCAATACCTTCGGGAAGGTTATGTATGGCTATTGCCAGTACAAAAAGAAGGACGCGGTTTATTCCTTCGCTGTCGGGATGGCTTTCGGGCTCAACACCCACAAGCTTGTGCATGTGGG
>JAGBUT010000195.1 GCA_017630695.1 Clostridia bacterium | reverse complement strand
TGACAGTTCGGATCATTCTTATAGATTCACTCCGCATCCCGATGGTGTTGAGGATGAGTTTATCAGACCCGATACAAATGATCCCGAGGATTCCGTTTCTTACAGAGAAAGCGTTAACTCGAAAATCAGAGTAGCGGCAAAGCAGATTGCAGAGGATTTCGGATGCACTTTTGTACCGCTTTATGATAAATTCTATGAGAATGCAAAACGATTCAGGATGGAGTATTTCATTTGGGATAACACTCATCCCACCGTTGCAGGCCATATGATTATTGCGGAAGAATGGCTTAAAGCTTTTAATAACGTATGATATATAGCCCGAAACTTGACAAACACATTAACAATAATGTATATTTTAATGAATATTAATTTGTAAACAATATCGAAAGGATGTTTTAATAATGCAGATTTATGAAGAACTTGTCGCAAGAGGTCTTATTGCACAGGTAACAGACGAAAAGGAAATCAGAGACCTTATCAACAACGGTAAGGCAGTTTTCTATATCGGCTTTGACCCCACCGCTGACAGCCTCCACGTTGGTCACTTTATGGCTCTTTGCCTTATGAAGAGACTCCAGATGGCAGGTAACAGACCCATCGCTCTTCTCGGCGGCGGCACAGGTATGATCGGTGACCCCTCAGGCAGAAGCGACCTTCGTCAGGTTATGACAAAGGAAACAATCCAGCATAACGTTGAATGCTTCAAGAAGCAGATGAGCCGTTTCATCGAGTTTGGTGAAGGCAAGGCAATGATGATTAACAATGCTGATTGGCTTCTTGACCTCAACTACGTTGAAGTTCTCCGTGAAGTTGGCGCTTGCTTCTCGGTTAACAATATGCTTCGTGCAGAATGCTATAAGCAGAGAATGGAAAAGGGTCTTTCATTCCTTGAGTTCAACTATATGATTATGCAGAGCTATGACTTCTATCATCTCTTCAAGGAATACGGCTGCAATATGCAGTTCGGTGGCGACGATCAGTGGTCAAATATGCTTGGCGGTACAGAGCTTATCAGAAAGAAGCTCGGCAAAGACGCATATGCTATGACAATCACTCTTCTCCTCAACTCCGAGGGTAAGAAGATGGGTAAAACCGCTTCAGGCGCAGTATGGCTTGATCCCGAAAAGACGTCTCCCTACGAGTTCTATCAGTATTGGAGAAACGTTGGCGATAACGACGTTCTCAAGTGCATCCGTATGCTCACCTTCCTTCCTCTCGAAGAAATCGACGCTATGGATTCATGGGAAGGCAGCCAGCTCAACACAGCAAAAGAAATCCTTGCATACGAGCTCACAAAGCTTGTTCACGGTGAGGAAGAAGCAACAAAGGCTCAGGCTGCTGCAAAGGCTATCTTCAGCGGTGCAGCTGACCTTGACAATATGCCTGCAACAACTCTTGCTGATGCTGATTTCACAGACGGTGTTATCGATATCCTCGATATCCTTATGAAGGCTGAAATCACAAAGTCAAGAGGCGAAGGCAGACGACTCGTTCAGCAGGGCGGTATTTCAGTTGACGATGCGAAGGTTACAGATTTCACAATGAGCTTCACAAAGGATGCTCTTGCAGAGAAACCCATCGTTGTTAAGAAGGGTAAGAAAATCTTCCACAAGATTGAGGCATAAAATGGCTGAAACCGAAAAAACTTTTGCGGTCTTTCTTGATATCGACGGCACTCTGATATCCGACAGCTTTCGTATTTCGCAGGCAAACCTTGATGCAATCGATGCCGCAAGGGCAAAGGGTCACAAGGTGTTTATCAATACGGGCCGCTCCTGGGGGAATATTCCCGATGAATTACGCGAGCACTTCAACGTTGACGGAGTGATTGCAGGAAGCGGAGCGATGATAATCATTGACGGTGAAACGGTCTATAAGAAATGCTATGACCGTGAAACCATTAGAAAAACTGCGGAATATTTTTTTGAAAATAAGGATTGCTGGTGTGTTTTTGAGGGTCTCAAGACCAACTATATCATTGCAAACGCAGGCTATAAAGTCAGGGAAGGCAGACAGATTGAGCTTAAATCAATTGATGACCTTGAGCTTTTTCTTCCCGATGAAGAAATTCAGGTTATCGCTGCAGGACCGATTGTGTCCGATGAATTTATGGATCGGTTTCAGGATGAAATGTCGTTTTTCGTGATGCGTACTTACGTAGATTTTGTTATCAAAGGATGCAGTAAAGCAAACGGAATCAAAAAGGTGATTGAGCTTTCGGGTATTGCGAGAGAAAACACAATCGCAGTCGGTGACAGCAGCAATGACCTCGAAATGCTTGAATATGCGTGTATCAGCGTTGCGATGGGTAATTCGCAGGAACATATACTGAAAATGGCAGATTTCGTGACGGATACTGCTGAAAATTCAGGCGTTGCAAAAGCAATTGAAAAGTTTCTTCTTTAAAAAGATTCGGGGCGGATTTTGTATCCGCCCTATTTTATAATTAATATATAATTTGATTATACTATTATAAGGAGGGGAATGTTGATGAAAGTTTCCGAAATGCCGTATAAGAGAATTACGGTTGAAGAATTCAAAGAGCAGGCAGAGAAGATAATTGAAAAAATCAAGGCCGCAAAATCCGCAGAAAATTTAAAAGCAGCAAGAGATGAATATAATGCAATCAGCGTTGAAGTTGAAACCGCCTGTGCTCTTGCAAACTGCCGTTTTACGCTCAACACAAGAGATGAGTTTTATAATGCGGAGATGGATTATTACGATAACGCAATGCCTCTTTTCTCCGAAATTGAAAATGAATATAAAAAGGCTATGCTTGATTCACCTTACAGGGCAGAAGCTGAAAAGTTTATAAATTCCAGAGTTTTCAAGGGATTTGAGGTTTCGCTCAAAACGTTTTCTCCCGAGGTTATCGAGGACTTGCAGGCTGAAAACGCACTTGTTACACGCTATTCAAAATTTATGGGTGAGCTTTCGTTTGAGTTTGAAGGCGAGAAGATGCCTCTCTCGGTTTTAAGAGGTAAACTTGAAGATGACAGCCGTGAAATCCGCAGAAAGGCTGCAGAAGCAATCGGTAAAACAATGGAAGAGAATTCCGAAACCTTTGATGAAATCTTCGACGGACTTGTTAAAATACGTACGCAGATTGCACGAAAGCTCGGTTATAAAAATTTCGTTGAGCTCGGCTATTACCGTATGGGCAGGGTAGACTATGATGAAAAGATGGTTGCCGCATTCAGAAAGAGTGTTGAAACCGATATCGTGCCTGCTGTTGCACAGCTCAAGGAAAGAATCCGTAACCGCCTCGGTCTTGATAAAATAATGTATTATGACGATGCGATAAGCGTTACGGGTGAAATGCCCAGACCCGTTATTGATACGCCTGAAATTTTCGCCAATGCTCTTAAAATGTATAACGAAATGCAGTGCGAGATCGGTGATTTTATGCAGAGGATGCTCGATGCCGATGCTTTTGACGTTGAAGCACGTGACGGTAAATTCGGCGGCGGATACTGCACAACTTTTGCAAAATACAAGCAGCCTTTTATCCTTGCGAATTTTAACGGCACAAGCGGAGATATCGACGTTATCACTCACGAATTCGGTCACGCACTTGCGGCAGATTTTATGTTTAAATTCGGTCAGCCCGATTATCCCATCGGTATGGAAACTCACGAATGCCATTCAATGAGTATGGAATTTCTTTGCCATAAGTGGATGGATGATTTCTTCGGTGAGAGTGCAGAGAAATATAAATATAAGCATACCGTCGATGCGATTTCGTTTATTCCCTACGGTGTTATCGTTGATGAATTCCAGCACGTTGTTTATGAAAATCCCGAGCTTACTCCCGATGAAAGAAAAGCGGAGTATCTCAAGCTTGAAGCTAAATACAGACCTTATCTTTCGTTTGAAGGAATCCCTTATCTTGAGCTTGGCACAAGATGGCAATATCAGATGCATATTTACGAAAGTCCTTTTTATTATATCGATTATTGCCTTGCGCAGTGCGTTGCACTCGGTTTCCTTTGCCTTTCGAGAGAGGATTTTGACGATGCACTTGAAAAATACGTTGCATTCCTTAAATCAACGGGCGGCATCTCTCTTACACAGCTTATTGAGAACGCAGGTCTGACTTCTCCGTTTGCACACGGTGCTCTTGCCGATACCGCTGCAGGGGCGTCAAAAGTAATAAAAGAGCTTGATTCAAAGCTTTCATAATGCAATTATCTGATTTTATTGCTTTGAATGCAAAAAAACGGCTCTTTTTCGAGAGAAATTTTTAAAATGTTCTTGTTTTTTTAATAAATGTATGTTAGTATTAACCTGTTTAAATACGGAAAAATTCCGGGAAATAAAATCCATAGGGGGTAAACCAAATGGCATTTGCAATTGAAAATGATTTCGAAAGCGCAGTGCAGATTAAAGTTATCGGTGTCGGCGGCGGCGGCGGAAACGCTGTTAACCGTATGATTTCCAACGGTGTTCTCGGCGCTGAATTTATTGCTGTCAATACTGACAAGCAGGTTCTCGTTCATTCAAAGGCTACTCACAAGATCCAGATCGGTGAAAAGTCAACTCACGGTCAGGGTGCAGGCGGTAAGCCTGAAGTTGGTGCAAAGGCTGCAGAAGAAAGCATTGATGCTATTTCTGATGCACTCAAGGGCACAGATATGGTATTCATCACAGCCGGTATGGGCGGTGGCACAGGTACAGGTGCGGCTCCCGTTATTGCTCAGGCTGCAAAGGATATGGGTTGCCTTACAATCGGCGTTGTTACAAAGCCCTTCAAGTTCGAAGGCAAGAGAAGAATGACTCTCGCTCAGGACGGTATTTCAAGACTTGCTGAGCACGTTGACAGCCTTATCGTTATTCCCAACGACAGACTCCGTGCAATTGACGACAGAAAGAAGACAATTACCGAAGCTTTCGCAGAGGCAGACGAAGTTCTTCTTCAGGGTGTTAAGAGTATTTCAGAGCTTATCAAGATTCCCGGCTTCATCAACCTTGACTTCGCTGACGTTACCAGCGTAATGAAGGATGCAGGCCTTGCTCACATGGGCGTAGGCAGAGCAAAGGGCAAGGATAAGGCAGAATGCTCCGCAAACGCAGCTGTTTCCAGTCCTCTTCTTGAAACATCAATCGCAGGTGCAAAGGGTGTTATCATCAGCATCACAGCTTCTGATGACGTTGACCTCGAGGATGTTGAAAATGCAGCAGAAATCATCACAAACAAGGCTCACGAAGATGCAAACATCACTTGGGGTATTGCATTTGATCCCGACCTTGATGATGAGATGGTTATCACAGTTATCGCAACCGGCTTCGAGTCAGCAGCAAAGCAGGCTGAAGCAATTGCAAATCCCTTCCTTGCAGCAAAGACAGCTGAAGCTCCTGCTCCCATCGCAGCAGCTCCCGTTGTTGAAGCTCCCGTTGCTCCCAAGAGACCTGCAGCTCCTGCAGCTCCCAGCATTCCCAGCTTCGGCGCAACAGCAGCTCCTGCTCCCGTTGCTCCTGCAGCTCCCGTAAAGGCTGAAGAAGCAGCTCCTGCAAAGAACGATTCCTTTGACGATGATCAGTTCTATATCATGATCAACGATATCATCAAGGGCAACGAATAATTTAAAAAATCACCGCCGCAGGCATCACGCTTGTGGCGGTTTTTTCGTTAAAAAGCATATGTGTTTTGAGAATTGAGAAGCTCTTCGACGGCAAAAATAAGTTCTTCCTCTGAAGGCTCCCAACTGAAATCTACGGAGATGATTCTGTTACCGTTGCAGAATGCATAACTGTTCATCGGAGTTTTATCATCAATATAGTATCTGTAACTTTCAAATTTATCCGTCAGATGGATTTCTTTGGTATCGTAAACAATATGATTAAAAATGATTTCGTTTTTGCATCGGTAAAGCAATGGTGTGAAGCGTACGTCTGTTACGGAATAATAAAGGAATAAGCCGTCATTATCTTTGTCGTCCTCAACTGTGCCGAAACTCCATTCGGTTTCCTTTATCAGGAGAAGCTCACGGAAAATTTTTTCGCGTGATACCGTTTTGTTTCCCGTTTCTTTAAAATCACTGATATCAAGCGGTGCGTTTTTGTCAAGGTAAACATTTTGAGAATACATATTTCCGAATTCAGATTTGACTTTAACCTTGTAATATGGCTTGGGGATTGCGATATATGTGCCGATTCCCGAGCTGAGCCATAAAACCGCAAGCATAACTGCGGCAAATCTCTTCAGCCTGATTTTGCTGATTTCTTTTCGTTCGGATTTGAGAATTTTATTTTTTATTGCTTTATAAATGACAAAAAGAAGAATGCCCGATAAAATAATGCCGAGTGTTAAAAGAATATCCCTTATTCTCAGAAACGAAAAGAAACCCAATAATCCGAAACCGAAGTAAAGCGGAAACCAGAAAAGAACCTCAAAGCGGATAATCATTTTTGTATCGGTAAATTCGCCGTTTTCTGCGGCGGATTTTGCTTTTCTGTACCAATTCAGATAACTGATTATGTTAATAACTGAAAAAATGAGGGTTACGGGTGTGAGCCAGAAAATCGGCGTAGCATCTTTCAGGGTGTTGACAGGCTCTTTCCATAGTTCATATATTACAAATCCTGAAAAGAAGATGCACGCAAAAATCAGGAAAAGATAGCCGTAAACAATTTCGGCTTTTGCAAATTTATGTATGCATTCAATCTGAATCGGAGCATCGGTATCAATCGGGGGAGCGTTTTCGTCATCGGTTGAAAATATGTGCATTTTTTCCGAGTTTATAACGTAATTCCATCCGCCCGACGAGCATAAATCGATGAAATTCTGTCGGTCATCCGAAATTGTTGTGCCCTCTTTTACGTCTTTCGGATAGTAAACTACGGAAAATTTCACCTTTTTGGGTTCGATTTTCTTGTATCTCCAAAAAGTTGAGCCGATTGTGTCAATCATCCAGCCTTCTGATGCCATTTTTTCAAGGTGCTTTTCGATGTTTGTGTGGTCATAAAGTGAAAACAATTCAATCCGACGCTTGTATTCTTCCATCATTATTGCTCCTCTCTGAATAATTTCTCATAATCATCGGCTTGCTTACGGATGCGGTTGTATTCGCTTTCAAGAATTTGTTTGCCTTTTTCGGTCAGAATATAGCTTCTGCGGCGACCCTCGGTTTTTGTTTCGACGATAATTTCCTCGGTAACGAATTGCTCAAGAAGATTATAAAGCGTACCCGGTCCGAGGATAATGCGTCCGTCGGTTATGCTTTTGATTTTTTCCATTATATCCGTACCGCAGCATTCATTTTTCAGGCAAAGCAATATATAAAACATCTGCTCGGTAAGGGTCTGAAATTTTGCTCTGGGCAATTCGCTTCACCTCCTGATATCGAATATCGATAATTATATTTTTATCATAACATCGAATATCGATATTGTCAATATGAAAAAACCGCCGTCAATGCAGACGGCGGTAAAATTTTGCTTATTTCCAAAGGAACCAGAGCATAAGATAACCGGTTGTTACTGCTGCGAGAGTGAAGGGTACGCTGTACTTCATAAAGGTTGAGCTCTTAACCTCGTGACCTTCTTTACGGAGGATACCGATACCTGTGATGTTTGCACTTGCACCGATGGGTGTAAGGTTACCGCCGAGGGTAGCACCGCAGAGAAGTCCGTAGTATAGGAGTTTGGGCTCAACACCAACACTTGCCGCAATAACGGGAACGATTGAAAGCATAGTTGCAGTGTAGGGGATGTTATCGATGAATGCTGAAAGAAGAACGGAAATCCAGACGATAATCGTGAAGATAAGGAAGGGTGAACCTGCACCGAGCTTTGCGATTGTCTGACCGATAACGTCAACAACACCTGCGGATTCGATACCGCCGATAACAACGAAAAGACCTGCAAGAAGAACGATTGTGAAATAGTCGATTTCTTTGAATGCTTCTTTAACAATCTTTGTGTTGTGCTTGAAGAAATATTCACGGATAATACCGATAGCAAAGAATGTAACGCAGATAATACCGTTTGTGATGTCGGGCTTATAGAACTGACCGGGAGCTGCGCCATCCTTGTAGGGGATGAATGAAACTGCGATAAGAGCGATAACTGTGCCGAGAAGAAGAACGGTGGGAACCTTATCTTCAACAACCGTTCTGTTATTAAAGCTGATTTTTTCGTTTTCCTTGCGGAACATAAAGAGGATGATGAGTGCGCTTACAATAGCACCTGCTTCAACAACCCAGAACATACCGAGTTTGCCTTCATCAACGAAGAAGTCAGAGAAGTCAAGGTTTGCCTGCTTTGCAAGAAGGATTGACGTTGTGTCACCAACAAGAGTTGCCGCACCCTGAAGGTTTGATGAAACGGCAATGCAGATGATTGAAGGAACGGGTGAAACGTTGAGCTTTTTGCAGAATGCAAGAGCAACGGGTGCAATCATAAGAACGGTTGCAACGTTATCAACGAATGCCGAAACAATACCTGCGAAAAGAGAAAGGCAAACGATTGCCCATTTCATATTGGGCATTTTTGAGATAAGAACGTCGGAAATAAGGTTGGGCATTTTCGATTCGATGAAAAGGAAAACAGTACCCATTGTACCTGCAATCATCATAATGACGTTCCAGTCAATGTTTGAAAGAGCATCAGCAAAGCTGTAGCTGTAACTTGCACCGTTACCCAAAGCAAAAAAGCCTTCGCCGAAGAGGTTGGGTGAAAATGAAGCAACAGCACCCAGAGCAATGAATACGAGTGCCGAGCCGACAGTAACAAACGGTCTGAACTTCGGTAATGCGAGCATAAGGACGTAGGTGGCGGCGAAAATAATAAGCGCCGCAATGGTGATTGAGCTCATTTGTTTTTTTCTCCTATATTTTATTTGGTGGCATAATTAAAGGCAGAATCCTTGTTTCGGATTCTGCCTGATTTTAAAATTCACTCAAACGGGCAAAATAAACCCCTTTGACAAAAATTAAAATACGATTCACAACAAATAGAATATCAAATTTTGAATTCTATGACAGACTCCACCACTTATTAGAATCGCATTGAGATTATACTATCTTATTCGCCAAAAGTCAACCTTTTTTTGACTCAATTTAGCTTAATTTCCACGCAATATCCGAGAAAAAGAGCTGCTGCTTGAGAGATTCAACGGTTGTACTCTTTGAAATGTGAACGTATTCAATTCCAACCATCTCTGCGAAGTCTTCAAGCATCTCTGGAGTTGCGTCATATGAAAGCACGGTGTGATGTGCACCACCTGCCATAATCCACATTTTTGCGCCTGTGCAAAGGTCGGGCATTGCTTTCCACATAACTCTTGCAACGGGGAGGTTGGGCATATTCATAATAGGCTCAACAGCCTCGATATCCTGAACGATGAGTCGGAGTCTGCCACCCATATCAACTAGCGAAGCAACAACACCGCTGCCTGCCTTGCCTTCAAAAACAAGTCTTGCAGGAGGATTCTTACCACCGATTCCGAGAGGATGCACTTCGATAGCAGGCTTGTTTGATGCGAGTGTGGGGCAAACCTCAAGCATATGTGCACCGAGCGAATATTCACTGCCTTCGGTAAGGTGGTAGGTGTAATCCTCCATAAAGGCACTGCCGCCGCCCATACCGTCGCACATTGCTTTGATGATTCTTGTCATTGCGGAAACTTTCCAGTCACCTTCACCGCCGTAGCCGTATCCCTGCTCCATAAGTCTCTGACTTGCAAGACCGGGAAGCTGCTCCATACCGTGGAGGTCCTCAAAAGTGTTTGTATATGCTTTTGCGCCTTCTCTGTCAAGAATACGTTTGATTGCGATTTCTTCCTTTGCCTGATAGCGTACGGAAGCAACGTCATCTGTGTTCATTGTGTATTTCTCGGCATAGTCAGCCATAACCGCATCGATATCAGCTTCTGTTACTTTGTTCATTTCAGCAACGAGGTCGCCGACTGCCCAGGTGTTGACCTGCCAGCCGAGTTTTATCTGCACACCAACCTTGTCACCTTCGGTAACTGCAACCTGACGCATATTGTCGCCAAATCTTACAACCTTGAGACTCTTGCTTTCCGCATAGCCGATTGCGCTTCTCATCCAGAGACCGAGCTCTTTGAGAGGAGCTTCATCCTGCCAGTAGCCCATAATGATTTTTCTGGGCATACCCATTCTGGCGCCGATGAAACCGTGCTCTCTGTCACCGTGAGCAGCCTGATTGAGATTCATGAAATCCATATCGATTTCTTCGTTGGGAATTTCTCTGTTATACTGTGTTGCAAAATGGCAATAGGGCTTCTGAAGAATTGAGAAACCGTTAATCCACATTTTTGAGGGGCTGAAGGTATGGCACCAGGTAACGATACCTGCACAGTTGTCGTCGTAGTTTGCTTCTTTGATGATAGCTGTAACCTCATCGGGAGTTTTTACTGTTGCTTTGTAAACGAATTTGCAGGGGATAAGGGGATTGGCATTGATTTTCTCTGCCATTTCAGCGGCTCTTTCAGCAACGGTATCAAGTACCTCGGGACCGTAAAGATGCTGACTGCCTACAATAAACCAAAATTCTCTGTTTTTCATAATATCACCTTAAAATGCCTCGACAGCAGCTTTTTCTGCGGCAAGACCCTTCTTGTAATTTTCAAGGAAAGCGTTGAAGCCTTCAATATCTTCTGTGGTGGGTTTTACCTCTGTTGAATCCTGACCGGCAAATACCTTTGCGTCAAGATATGCTTCAAGAGTTTCACCGTCAGCCTTATTCTTCATATAGTTTGCAAGAATGGCAACACCCCAGGGACCGCCTTCACCTGCGGTTTTCATAACGGATACGGGAGCCTTGAGGGCAGCAGCCATAATCGTCTGACCTGCAAGAGGAGCCTTGAAATAGCCGCCGTGACCGAGGATGCGGTCAACCTTGATGTTTTCATCAGCGAGTATTTCCATACCGAGGCTGAGGGTTGCTGCTGCGGAGCAAAGCTGAGCTCTGCTGAAGTTTTCGAAGCTGAATTTGCTTTCAGGACCTCTGAAGAGCATAGGCTTACCGCTGTCAAGACCTGTGATAACTTCGCCTGAAAGATAGTTATAAGCAACGATACCGCCGCAATCCTTATCAGCTTCAAGAGCCGATGCAAACATTGCGTCGAGTACTTTATAGTAGTTCACTTCAAGACCGAGTGACTTGCACATTGAAGTGAAGATTGATGCCCAGGCATCGATTTCACCCGAGCAGTTGTTGCAATGTACCATAGCAACGGGTTTGCCCGAGGGAGTTGTTACCATATCGATTTCGGGATAGAGCCTTGAAAGAGCCTTTTCAAGAACCATCATAAGGAAGATTGATGTGCCTGCGGAAACGTTACCGGTTCTTTCAGCAACGGAGTTTGTTGCAACCATACCGGTACCTGCATCGCCTTCGGGGGGACACATCGGAACGCCTGCCTTGAATTCGCCGCTGGGGTCAAGAAGCTTTGCACCTGCTTCGGTGAGAACACCACCGTTGTCGCCTGCAACGAGTACCTTGGGAAGAATATCGGCAATTTTCCATCCGAAGCCCTTGTCGGAAATCTTCTCGTCAAACTGTGCGAGCATCTTTGCATCATAATCGTTTGTGAGAGAATCGATGGGGAACATACCTGATGCTTCGCCAACACCGATTACTCTTTCGCCTGTGAGCATCATATGAACGTATGAAGCGAGTGTGCCGATATAATCGATATCTTTAACGTGTTCTTCACCGTTGAGGATTGCCTGATAAAGATGAGCAATGCTCCAACGCTGCGGAATGTTGAAATCAAAAAGTGCAGTCAGCTCTTCTGCGGACTGTGCGGTGATTGTGTTTCTCCAGGTTCTGAATTCAGCAAGCTGGTTGCCGTTTTTATCAAAGGGGAGATATCCGTGCATCATACCGCTGATACCCATTGCGCCAACGGTTTCGAGCTTAACGCCGTATTTTTCGGCAACGTTCTTTTTAAGTGATGCAAAAGCGGTCTGGAGACCTATCCAGAATTTTTCAACGGGATATGTCCATACACCGTTTTCATAGCTGTTTTCCCAATCAAAGCTGCCTGATGCGAGAGGCTCGTTTGCTTTATCGATAAGAACAGCCTTAATTCTTGTTGAGCCGAATTCGATGCCGAGAGCAGTTTCGGCATTAATGATTGCCTGCTTGATATTTTCCATATAAATCACACTCCGTTTTATATATAAATATACATATTTATAATATCAAATCGAATCAATGCCGTCAAGATGAAAGATTCTATATGTACAAAATATTAATAAATTGTTACTGTTTGTATTGCTTTTTTTTATAGGTTTTGATATAATCATTTATAACTGTTGGCAGTTTAAAAAAACTGCATAAATTCGATGGGAGGAACACAATGAAACCAGCAGCACTCATCAAGGACGGTGTGTCAAAGGTCCGCACCTACTGGAAAACCCCGCCTCTCGGCAGATATATGACCTTTAAAGAAATCGGCGCATATTCAGGCGGCGGCATCGGTGCCTATATGATTATCAATATCGGTACTGCTTGCTTGCTCTCAACGAATAACACCCTGCTTTCGAGTACTCTTGGCATTGACCCGACGGATATGTATATCATGTACGTTATCGCGGTTATTGTCAACGTTCTGCTTACGGGTGTCAGAGCAAACATTATCGACAACACCCGAAACAAAGCCGGTAAATACAGACCATATATCGTTTCGATGGCGATTCCCTCGGCTATCCTTTGTAACATAGTTGTCTGGTTCCCTTATGCGAAGCTTGACACATGGCTCGGCGACGGTATGCTTTTCGGCGAAACAAGAGGATATATCGCAAAATGTGCCATTATTATGGTACTGAACCTTTTGCTTCATTTCTTCTATTATTTCTTCTATGATGCTTATGAAAATCTCATTCACGTTCTTTCACCCAACACCCAGGAAAGAACTGACGTTGCTTCCGTTAAGAGCATCATCTATTCATTTGCTCCTACAGTAGTTAATCTTTTCACACCTATTATTGCTTCGGGTATCTTCAAAACGAATATGACCGATATCCGAGTTTACAGATTGCTTTATCCCATTTTCACCGTTCTCGGTTTGCTTCTTTGTATGGTTGTTTATAAGCATACGGAGGAGAAGATTGTTCAGGCAAGAACTCACGTTGTTCAGATTAAGTTCACAGACGCTCTTAAGGCGGTTGCAAAGAACAAATATTTCTGGATTATTTCTCTCGCATCGTGGATCGGATTCCTTGAAAGTGCATATTCAAACGTTCTTTTCTGGATTTATAACTATGGCGGCGCTTGCTCGGGCGGCGTTTACGGCATTGTTGTTAAGGTTTACGGCAACGCATCTCTCTGGGGTATGATTCTTGCTCCCTTTGCAGTCAAGAGATGGGGTAAGAAGGCTGTTCTTATCGTTACAAACCTTTTCAATATCGTGTTCATCCTTTCGATGCTTCCGTTTGTCAAGGAGATTTCAGGTCTTACAATCTGGCTCGTTATGGGATGTCTGTGGCTCAATGCTCTTATGGGCTCGTTTATGCACATCCTTAACCCCGCAATTCAGGCTGATATCCGTGACTATCAGCAGTATATCACCGGCGAGAGAATCGACGGTATGTTCTCTGCAGTTGCAACAATCGGTACGGTTATCACTCTTGCAACGTCATCCGTTCTCCCTGCAATTTATGAAAAATTCGGTGTAACAAAAGAGAATGCTGCGGTTGTAACTTCCAATCCCGCAATTCTTGACAGAGTTCTCGGCGACGGTAAGACTGTCGGCACAATCCTTGCCGAGCAGTTTGCAAACGGTCAGGATAACTACAATAACGCATTCTCCGCACTTTACGACCCTTATATTCTTTCCAGCCTTCTCCGCATCCTTATCGTTATTGCGGCAGTCGGTGCGGCGATGAACGTTGTTCCTTATATCTGGTATGATTTCAACGAAATCAAGCAGAAGTCTGTTATCAGAGTTCTTAAAATCCGCAGTATGTTTGAGGACTACGGCAACGGCGTTCTCAACGACGGAAACCTTGTTGAAGCAATCGATATCATCAACAATGCACGCGAAATGGCAGGCAAAGAAAAGGTTGCTGCCGATAAAAAATCATGGAAATCAATCAAAGATAAGGCTGAAAGAAAAGCGGCAAAGAACGCATATTTCGAAGCAGTTTTATTCAACGAAGAAATCGAAGTTTCAAAGTTTGTTTGCGACGAGCTTGATAAATTCTCAAAACCCGAGTTTGTTTACAGATTGGCAAACAGCAAGAGCATTTTCTCACTCGGCCTCGGCGGTATTCTTTCAATGAATGCAAAAGAAGTGAAAAACGAACTTGCCGAAGCAAAAGCAATGCCCAAGAGCAACACTGAAGAAAAGGCAATCCGTAAGGCTGCAATCGAAATTGCAAAGAGCAAGCTTTCCGCAATCAAGGCAGTCAAGAAATATTATGCTGACGGCAAAGGTTTTGAAGAACCTGATTATACGCTTCTTGAAGCATCATATGACCTTGAAGATAAGCTCGAAGCAGAGCTTAAGGGTCTCAATAACGCTCTTAAATCGCTTAAGAAGGATGCAAATGCTTATGCAGATGCAAAGGCAAGAATTGCACAGATTCAGGTTGACCTTAAGGAAGCAAGAGCAGAGTCAAAGAGACTCAGCGACAGCTTTGCAAACTTCACAGTAGCAGCAAAGCCCTATATCGATGCAAAGAAGCTTCTTACACAGAGCGCAAACTACGAAAAGCTTGACGAAATCGCAGCTATCTATGAAGCTGCAAAGCTTCGTTACGAGGAATCTCTTGCTAAGGCAAAGGCAGATGCAGAGCGCACCGCTGCTGAAGAAAAAGCATATTCCGAAAAGCTTAAGGCAGAAAAAGCTGCCGCAAAAGCTGCAAAGAAAAACAAGAAATAAAATGCAAAAAAGCACCGCAGAGATCAGACTCTGCGGTGTTTTGCTTTGTTCTGATTAATATTTGTTTGCAACGATGAAGGTCATTCTTTCCTGAATAGAAGCATTGCCGTGGTCAGTGCCGTTGCCGCCGTGGTCGGAGGTAATGATGATAAGCCAATCCTCGGATTCGAAGGTGTCTCTGTTTTTAACTGCTTTGAGAGTTCTGTATGCGAGGATTTCGTTAAGCATAAAGCCTGCTTCATAAATAGGACTGTTTGTTGAGAAACCGAAGGTATGACCTGCGTGGTCGGGACCTTCATAGATTGCAAAGATAAAGTCGGAGCAATCATCCTGCTTCAGGTCTTTTATAGCGGTGTTTGCCGAAGCAACATCTTCACCGCAATAGTTGAACGCAACGTTGATGCCGTTTTCTTCGCAATATTCCTTTTCAAGCTTGTAGGTGCTGTTGTCTTTAACGAAATGACCGTTCCAGGACGTGATGAAATTCGCTGAATCGATAACTCCGTCCTCTGTAAGAGATGTCATCAGAGTTTTGTATTCCATTGTTTTTGTGATGCCGTTGCCTGTGATGCCGTGTTTATCTGCCCATTCACCCGTCATAATCGAGCACCAGCCGGGTGCGGTTGAGGTTGCCTGAATGTTTTCTTCAGGATAGTTCACACCGCCGCAATATGCGAGGTTGAGCGATGCACCGTCATCAAGCATTTTGCCGATTCCGCTGAAGGATGTGTTGCCGAGATACTTGAGGGCATCTGCTCTGCAGCCGTCGTAACCGATAACAAGAACCTTTTTTTCGGTTTTGCCTTCGGGCAGGGGAGAAGCAAAATGTTCGGTGATCATATCATATATATCGGTCTGCGGAATGGCGGTTTCAATTGTGTTTTCATATCCGATTGTGGAAACGGTTTCTCTGTAAAGAGCTTCGGTATCCTTTGCGTCGGAAGAGTATAAGCCGAGAAGTGCGGGAATCATCATAACGATGCTCATAATTGTTGAAATGAATTTCATAATATCCTCCGTTCACCTTAATGTTTATCGCAGATATATACGTTGCAGGTTACGTTTTCTGCATTGCGTCTGTTAGTGAAAACAGCGTGAATCTTAACCTTTTTGCCCTGCATATCTTCGGGAATCTCAATGAAGAAAGTGTTGTTTTTATCGGTTGAGCATACGGCGTGTTCCCATTGGTTTGCTCTGTAATCCGGAGCACGTTTCGGGAAACCGCTTATCTTTGAATCGAATTCAGCTACGCAGTAAACGCTCTCTTCACCGTGAGTGCCTTCAACCGCAACGGCTATTTTTGAGCCCTGCTTATATTCGGGGATAGTGAATTCACCGCAAGCGGAAAGCTGAATTCCTTTGTATCGATAGTGTGCCTGCATATTGTTTGCAAAGGCATCCTTTGTTTCAATTACCTTGCCGTCTTTGATAAGCCTGACAGCATAGATTCTGTCAACGGGGCAACCGATACGAAGATAACGGATTTTATCCTTGATATCATATGCCGAAATCATTTTTTTGCCGTGCAAATCATAGAGAGTATGTGCCGTGAAACGGACGATTTTTGCAGTGAAATCATCTTCGCTCACGCTTAATTTAACGGTAGATGAGTTTTTCCACTCGACGAGGTCGGATGAATATTCGGCAACAAGAGGTACTTTCTGGGTTTCGACCTCTCTCGTTGCGTAGTCGCCCGAGAAAAATTCGATTTCAACGCTGTCGCATTCGATTTCTTTGCCGAAATCAACACGCAGACAGCCTCCGCAGATTCGTCTGCTTTCATCAAGATAGGTTTTGCTCTGTGAATCGAAGAAGGTTTCGGGGTTGCCGTCAAACATATTTTTAGCTTCGCAGCCTCGCAGTTTATAGTGAAGCTGGCCGAAGAAAGCATCTCTTGCGGCTTTGACCTGCGGAATTGCCGTTTCGCCTGAACGGGCAAGACTTCTGCTCTCAAGCGAATCGTTGCCAATCGAAAACATTGCTGTTTCGTAGAGGAATTCACCGTTTTGGGGATTTCTCTCGATTTTATCGAGTGTACCGACGAAAACGGGAGCTTTTTCTTTTGTTTCATCGGTCAGATATTTAACCTCAACGGGATTGCCGTTTTCATCTTCTCTGATGATTTCGTATTCACCGTCAAGCATAGGCTCTGCTTCGGAAACGGCGGCAAGCTCAATGAGTGTTGCTCTGAAAGGCATCAGCTCAATTTCAACCTCGTCACCCGTTTTAAAAATACCGACGTGCTTTTCATAGGGATGATGAAGATTAACGGCAATCGGCTCATTGGTATCGATGGCCGTTTCTTCACCGATTTTTACTGTGATTGTTTTTGTTTCCCAGGAGTTGTTGCCCGTTGAAATAAATCTTTTTGATTTACTGCCTCTTGAAGCGGCATTTGCACCGTAGCTTTCGGGCAGAAGCTTGCCGTCAATAAGAATATCAGCGTTTCTGCGGTGGAGATTATATACTCTTGCAAGTCTGGGCAATTCATCGTCACGCATCAGCCAGGGATTGCCGTACATCTCGGGAGCGAGAATGAGAGAACGGTTGAATGCCTGATAGATAAGCTCATCTTCAAAATAATCGATTGATGAGGATATGCAGACACCGTGGTCCTCGGCAAGACGCTCGAGATTATCGGTGTGACCTCTTGTAAACATAAACGCTCTGTTATGCATTGCGGTGTTTTTATTGCAGGAGAGAACGTCAACGTAGGTTTCGTCACCGTTCCAGAGGTAGGTTGTGACGAATTCCTCTGCTTCATAGAATTCAAGGCGATGATTGAGCACAATAAGGTCAGGTGAATATTTTCTGCACTCCTTGAGCATATCGGCAAAAACCTTTGCCTTTTCGGGTCGCAGATGACCGCAAACACCGTCAAGCTTGAAGAGTGCAAAATTATGGTCACGGCACAGATGCACAAAGAAATCAAAACGTTCTTTCTGCGATTCTTCGGTGTCACCGTAGCCGTCGGGGCTGCCCCAGAGACCCATTCTGATGCCGAGTTCCTTTGCCTTTTCAACAACCTTGTTGTATTCTTCGGGATACTGACTGCGGAATTTTACGCTTTCAAGGTTGCCGTAGCCTTCACTTGCACCGTCGAAATTACCTGCATCCCAAGCATAGATTTTTATCTGCATTCCGTATGTATCCTGCAGATATCTGAAAAACTCGAGGTTGATGAGCGTATGCTCTTCGGTTGAGCCTTCGTTTGTGTTGTTAATCCATGAAAAATATTGAGGCACGGAAGGTGTTGAGTTATCCGCACCTGCGTTTTGGGCTGTTTTATTCATAGAGAAATCTCCTTGGAATTGATAAAATAAGTATATCATAAAACAAAGCAATCAGCAAGAGAAAAGCCGCAGAAAAAACATCTGCGGCTGATAGAATTATTCAGGTTGGAATGCGTTCGTTTCCATCTTCATTCTGCAGATATCGTAAACGCAAAGTCGCATTGCATTGCCCATACCGATGGGGTCTTTTTTGTATGCAAGTTTAAGAGCGAGAATAGTCTGTGGTGCAGAAATAACGTAAAGCATAGTGAGAATACCGCTGTTTCGTGCGTAAACTGCGAGAACGGGGTCGAGATAGCCGTTGCCCGTAAGGTCGATACTTGCGTCAGTAATAACAAAGCCGTCAAAGCCCCATTCGTTGCGAAGAAGGTCTGTGATAAGAGCCTTACTGCCGCCGCACCACTGTGCACCGATGCGGTTATATGCAGACATAATTCCCTTTGCGCCGCCTTCCTTGACGGAGATTTCAAACGGTTCAAGGTAGATTTCACGCAGGGACTGTTCGTTTAACCAAGTGTAGAGACCGTTGGACTGTCTGTTGGTTTCCTGCTCGTTTGCGGCAAAGTGCTTGACGGTTACAACAAGCCCCTTTGACTGTGCGCCTCTTGTGACAGCGGCGGACATCTTACCTGAAATCAGCGGATCTTCTGAATAATATTCGTTGTTGCGTCCGCCCTGAGGACTGCGGTGAATGTTACAGCCGGGAGCGTACCAGACGTGAGTGCCGAGCTGCTGTGCTTCTTCACCGATGATTTCACCGAATTCTTCTGCGAGCTTATCGTTCCACGTGCAGGCAAGAGCTGTTGCAACGGGATATGCAAGACCCGAATCGGAATAGAGCAGACCGCCTTCACCCTTGATGCAGGAGGGACCGTCGTTATCCGAGGTAGCAGGGATACCGAGCCTTTCAATAGCTTCGGTTTCGTAGCCGCAGTCGGTGATAAGGGTAATCATTTCGTCAACGGTGAGCTGGTCGAGGAATGCATCCCAAAGGGATTCGTCCTTCGCAACGTCCTGCAGGGTGATTGTTTTATCGTATTTTACGCCCGTTTTGGGAATTTCGCCCTCTGTCTGGGGTTCAGGTCTCTGATCGCTGTTTTTAACGTCTGCGGTTGCCATATAGTTTGTGGGGGGAGTGGGGTAGGTACCTTCTTCATCAGCTCTTGAAAGATAGGTAAGGTCACCTTCCGCAAAACCGAAAAGATTCTTGACTTCATTACCTGAATTGCTGTCCGTTTTGTAAACAACAGTTTTGTCAACCGTATAAGTAAAGCTTTCTTCAAAGGTTCTTACGTCGTGAGCAACGTGGATTTTATACTCGCCTTTGTCAAGCACCCAAGCTTCTTCCGTTACGGAGTCATAGGAAGCCATATCCTCCGTTGCAAAGGTTATCGTGAGAGTTTCACTATTGCCGGGAGCGAGTTCTTTTGTTTTACCGTAAGCAGCAAGTTCGATTGCACTCTTTTCGATTCCGCCCTCATAATAAGGAGCAGAGAAATAAACCTGAACAACCTCTTTGCCTGCAACGCTACCGCTGTTTGTGACTTTGACTTCAACAGCGATTTCGTTTTCGTCAGCTTCAAAGCTTTCAACCTCCCAATCAAAAGAGGTATATGAAAGACCGAAACCGAATGGATACTGCACCTTTTCGGGAGCAAAGGTTTCAAAATATCTGTAGCCGACGTAAATGCCTTCGTTGTAGTTAACGAAATATTTCGGAATACCGATTATGCCTTTATACATATAGTTTCCGAAATTCTCTGATGCAGGGTGATCCTCGATATCGTATGAAACAGTGTCAACGAGTTTGCCCGAGGGATTGACTTCGCCCGTGAGCACCTTGCCCACGCTGTTAGTTGCAACTTCACCCGGCAGCCACATAATCATAGCCGCCTTGATGCTGTCATAATCCTCGAGCCAGGACATATCAGTGATATTTGAAATATTGAAAACAACGATAACCTCGGGGAATTCAGCACAGACTTTTTCAATCATTTCCGTTTCATCGTCGGTAAGGTTGAGCTTTTCGATGCTCAGATCCTTCATCTCTGTGCCGACTCTGCCGATAACGATGATTGCGGTCTGCGAATATTCCTTTGCCTGAGCCATAACGGAATCGCTGATTTTGCTTATCGGCATTTCGGATTGACCGCCGCCGAAAAACTGTTTAAGCACGGTGATAACGTAACCGATTATACCCAGGTCAAATTTTGTACCCGTATGGTTTGCGTAAATATTATAAAGACTTTGATTATAT
>JAGBUT010000194.1 GCA_017630695.1 Clostridia bacterium | reverse complement strand
TCTTTGCAAATTTGACGTATCCGAAAATCATCTTTGTATAGAATAATGATTTCGTCGGAGCATAAAGGAAACCCGTTTTACAAGCGGAATCGATTTTTTTACACTCTACAAGTACTTTGGCATCAAAGCTTGAAATAAGGAGCTTGTTAAATAACCCCTTTTATTTTACAGCATTAATCGTTTTGGCAACAATATCATAATTACCATCAAGAGGCGGTTTAATTTCAATATTCATTATTTCAATATCGCCTTTGGTACTGACTTCAAGAAACTCATCAAGAGTGGGAAGTTGTGTTCCTTTGAATTCGCTGCTGAAATATGAACCGAAATCATATGTACGAAGCTCTTCAAGAGTTTTATTTCTGACTTCGCCTTGACCGTTTGATGTTTCATCAATGGTATAATTATGACAAATTACGGGAATTCCGTCTGAGGTGAGATGAATGTCTGTCTCAAATCCGTCACAGCCAATTTCGATTGACTTTTCAAATGCAGGAATGGTATTCTGCGGAGCAACTTTATTTGCTCCTCTATGAGAAATTACTTTGCATCTTGCCATATTACCCCTTCTCCTCTGCAAATTAATCTTTTGTTTTATAGTAAAGCATACAATGGCAATATCCTTCGAAATCAGGGTCAGCAATTTGTGATTTGAATTCGTCGCAAATACATTTATATTCTTCCTTGATTTCAAGTCTGCAGGGACAATAGCCGCCTTTTCTTTTCAGTCCCTCACGAATAGCTTCAACGATTTCTTTGTTATCATTAAGTTTTATTGCCATACAATATTTCACCTCATCTGATATATTATATCATATTTAGTATTATTTGTATAGTAATGAAAATAATTAAATTTAAATATTTACAATATTTTTTTATGATGTTATAATAATCAAAACTGAAAAGTAAGGTGATTTTATGAAATTAGGTATAATTAACGGATGGAGTGAAGGTTGCATCAGCTACGTTCGTGATAAAGGACTTGACGCTGTTGAATTTTGCGTAAATTACAACTATGATTCAGCTGAATTTCTCTCACTCGCAAATGATATAAAAGGCTACAGCCAAAAATATAACGTTGCTGTCGGTGCCATAGGCAGATGGGGTATGCAGAGAATTGACGATAACGGAGAAATTATCCCCGATGCTCTTCAGAATGATAAAAATCTTATTGAAGCGGCAAGCATAATCGGTTGCCCCGTTTACAACTGCGGTGTTAATTATACAGATTCAAAATCATTCTACGAAAACTGCGAGATAGCAATCAATTATTTCAGAACTCTTGTTGATTTTGCAAAAGATAAAAACGTTAAGATTGCTGTTTATAACTGCAGATGGGAAAATTTCGTAGTTGAACCTCAAGCCTGGAGAGTTATTCTTTCTGCTGTGCCTGAAATGGGTATTAAATACGATCCCTCACACAGTATTGGTGACGGTGGCAATTACCTCAAAGAAATTCTTGAATTCGGTGACAGAATTTTTCATTTCCATCTTAAGGGCACCGTTGAAATCTGCGGTGAACATTACGATGATGCTCCTGCTGGCATGGATCAGACCGATTGGAAAACCGTTATGGATATACTCTACACAAAAGATTATAACGGTATGCTTTCAATCGAACCTCATTCAAGCTATTGGGAAGGCAAAAAAGGTCAGTGGGCAATTGATTTTACAGCAAATTATTTCAGACCATATATTATGCCCGAAGATTATGAATACAGCGAAAATCCCTATATGCCGTAAAAATTTCAGCTCCGATTTTTGTCGGAGCTGTTTTTTATCTGTAATATTTATTTGATTTCTTGAGATAATCAACAAGCATCATTGTCCAGTCAGTCTGGATAAAATCAAATCCTTTATCGGCAAGCCAACCCCAACCGTAATCTTCTGAAACGGTCAAAGCCGAATCATCACTATGACCGCCGGAAAGCTGCTCTTTATAATCGTATATAATCGAATTAACCCAAACAAGCTTACCGTCTTTATGCATCATGTCAATAAACTCATCGCTTGCTACTGTTGATGAATCGTTCTTGAATAATACTTCTGCGCCAATATAGTTGATGTTCATTTTCTCAAGTTCTTCATGCATCGGATGTGTTTCAGATACAATCGGAACAAATGGCAGTTCAGGGCAAAGATTTTCAAGAACAGAAATAACGGATTTAGATATCTTACTTTTAACAAGAATCTGATCTAACATACCGTGACGCTTGACAGCTTCATATATCTTTTCAGGATTACTCCAGAATTTATCGATATTAATGAAACATCTCCCTTTAAACGTTTCTAAAAAATCATCAAAACTGTCAATTCCGAACTGTGTGGGAGTATTATCGAAATTAACGTATTTCATTTTTGAAATTGAACTGAATTTCTTTGTTTTAAGAGAACAAATTTTATTAAGATGGGCGAGTTCCATTCCAGGATGAAAAAGAAAAAGTTTTCCGTCTCTGCTGCAGCTGACGTCCGCCTCAATCATATCTGCCCCCTGCTTGAGTGCAATTTCATAAGAAGCCATTGTATTGCAGGGAATATTACCGCCTGCAGCACCTCTGTGAGCAACAATAATGATATTTTCTTTTGATTTTTCAATAAGATTCATATTATCACCTAAAAAGCAGGAACATCAGATGATGCTCCTGCTGAATTTTTAAACGGGATTTCTTGTGAGTTCTTCTTCGCCGGCAGTTCTGGTCTGACGAAGTGCAGAATACATAACGTCAAGCTTGCCTTTATTAAGCGGATAGCCGAACTGGAAGAGGATGAAAACAAGTGTATAGACAATTGCGGGAATAAGTGTGCAAACAAAGAGGATGCCTTCGCCGACACCTTCAACGTAACCTGCTGAACCGTGAACAGCGCCGTCATAACCTGCAACGGCGGAAAGAAGCTTCATGCCACCAACGTCTGCAAGGGTCTGACCAAGCTTACGGCAGAATGTATAAACTGCGTAAACTTCGCTTTCACTTCTGATGCCGGTCTTATATTCCTGATAATCAATAACGTCAGTGATAATGGCCCAGTTAGTAATGCTGACAAACGAATAACCGAAGCCGATTATAAACATGAAAATCATAAATATAACAGGAGCGTTACCGAGTCTGTCACACTTGGGCACGATAAAGAGCATAAGTATCGCAGCAAGAGCTGAGAAGAATGTACCAAATCCGCAAAGCTCCTTTTTGCCGAATCTCTTTACGAGCTTGGGCATAAAGAGAATCATAATAACCATCGGAAGATAGTTGGCAACTGTACCGATAATTGAAAGGTCAGTATTTTCAAAATAGTTTTTGTAAAGATACTGATTAAGTGAAGCAAACTGAAGCTGACCACTGATAAGAATACCCGAAAGAGCCGCAACTACAAAGGGTCTGCTCTTAATCATTCCGAGATAAGTTTTCTTGGTATCAGTCTGAGGTGTTTCAGGAGAAGAAATTCTTTCTTTTGTTGCACCATAGCAGAAGAAATAGAAGAAAATCGAAAGAACACCCATAAGGAGACCAAATTTAATCATTCCGCCTGCATCCGCTGATTTGATATCCATACCCT
>JAGBUT010000193.1 GCA_017630695.1 Clostridia bacterium | reverse complement strand
GCTGTTACCGAGATGGGAATCAATTGCCGCCTCAATTTCCTCCATCTCTCTTTCCATCTGCATAAGAGGTTCGAAAACGCTCAATGCTTCGTTGTAAACGGTACGCACCGAGCCTTGGCAGGCGTGCTGCTCAAGATAACCGACCTTAACGAATTTTGAGATGAATGCGCCGCCCTCGGTTGGCTCGATTTCACCCGTGATAACTCGGAAAAGCGTGGTTTTACCTGTTCCGTTTGCGCCGATGAGACCAACGAAATCACCGGGATTGACGTCAAACGAAACGTTTTCAAACAGCACCTTGCCGCCGAAATCAACTTTTAAGTTTTGTATGCTGACAACTGCCATTTAATCAGATTCTCGTTTCTATAATTTCAAGCTTACCGCAGAGCTTGTATTCACCTGCGTTTGCAGGGATGAAAATGCTGTCGCCCTTGATGAGGTCAAGAGTTTCACCGCAGCATTCAAGAGTTGCTTCACCGTCAAGCACAAGCAGAGAAACGAAGGAACATTCGTCTGCACTGTCGGTGAAATTGCCGTCGATATCGAGCTTCCAGGTCTTGAAGAGGGGACAGTCTGCAAGAAGCTTCTTGCCGTCTTTATCAAGCTCGGGATTTGAGAAATCAGGCTGTGAATATTTTTCAAGTGTTGTTACGGCAACACCGTCTGCAACGTGAAGCTCACGGGGCTTACCGTCGTTGCCGACACGGTTGTAGTCATAGATTCTGTAGGTTGTGTTGGAGCTTTCCTGCACCTCGGCAAGAAGAATGCCCTTGCAGATTGCGTGGAGTGTGCCTGATTCGATGAAGAAGAAATCACCCTTCTTTACCTTTACCTTATCAACGTATTCGGTCAGGGTGTTGTTTTCGATTGCATCCTTGAATTGCTCGGGTGAAATCTTATCCTTGAAGCCGAGGATGAGGTGAGCATCCTCATCGCAATCGATGATATACCAGCATTCGGTCTTGCTCTGGCCTCTGCCCGTAAGCTCGCAATATTCCTTTGTGGGATGCACCTGAACGGAAAGGTCGTCTCTTGCATCGATGAATTTGATGAGAATCGGGAAATCCGAGAAGTTTTCTGCATTCTTGCCGCAGATTTCGGGATATTTTGCAACGGCATCGGGCAGGGAAACGCCTGCGAGCTCACCGTTTGCGATGCTGCCGAATCCCGAGGGATGGCAGGAGAGCATCCAGCCTTCAGCGGCATTTGCCTTTTCGGTTTCAACGTGATATTCTTCAATGAGTTTTCTGCCGCCCCAGATTGTTTCTGAAACAAAGGGCTTTAATTTCATAGGATAAAGATTCATATTTATACCTCCGCAGGATAATTTTTGCATATTTGTATTATTCTATCATATTTATTCAATAATTTCTATAGAATATTTATAGGAGGATGAAAAAATATGGAGAAAAATTCAAGCAAAGCAAAGATTTTCTATCACGAATTCATCAGAAAGCCTCAACCGATGACGGGCAAGAGCCTTTTGCTCTGCCAGTTGCGGGAAACTTCCGAAAGGCTTACCGCCGCACACAGCAGATTCGAAAACGAAAGCGATGAGGATTTGCTCGATTCGGTCATATATGAAATACAGTCGCTCAAGGCACTCTACCGATACCTTCTGAAAAAGGCGAAGGAGGAGGGTCTGCAATGCGGCGAGGTCTCTGTTTTCGGCAGGGAGGTAATTTAGGATGAACGCATTTTTCATTGCGGCGGCGGTCATCTGCACCGTTACCGTTATCGGCTGGATGATAAAATGCGAAAAGGGCGGAAAGTGTTTTATCCTTTCCGCCCTGCAGGGGATTGCCGCAATTTTTGCGGTTAATATTGTCGGTATGATCAGCGGCGTGACGGTTGCGGTCAACTGGTATACGCTCGGTACGGGAGCGATTCTCGGCATACCGGGAGTTATCGGCATACTGATGCTCAACACCTTTTTATAATTCGTGCGCTTCAACAAACCATCTGCCGTCCTCTTCAAAGAGATAGGTTTCCTTGCCGCAAATCTGCACGGTATAGCGCATACCGTAGCCGCCTACCTTCATCGAAGCGGCTCTGCAGATATAGAGCAAACGCTCAACCTCATAGACTCTGCCGTCTTCCCAGATAACACGCAGGGGACGGGTTGAGCCCATTTTATCCTGCCTCAATATAACGTCCACGTATACCTTGCGGTACATATAATTCACCTCGGTTTTTATTAGAACAAATGTTCGGTAGCAAAGATATAATACCACCCCGAAGCGAAAAAGTCAACAGTAAAAATCTGAAAATTTGTGAAGCAAAAAAATTGCGGAGTGTCCTTGTGAACACTCCGCATAATTAATTTTGCGATTATTTAATTTCAATCTTCTCGCAGTTTGAACCTGTGAGTGAGAGGCTGAGTGCGTCGGGCTGACTGCCGCCCACGAAGAGAGCAACGCTTCCGTCGGGGTCAACTCTGCTGCCGTCCTCAAGCACTGCCTTGATCCAATAACGGTCAATTTCGAGAGTGGCGGTTTTCTTTTCGCCTGCTTCAAGCTCAACGGGTTTGATTGCGCAGAGCTGATATTTGGGAGTGTAGGTGCGGCTGTCGGTAAACTGTGCGTAAACCTGAACCTTTTCCTTGCCCTTGATTGCGCCGACGTTTTCAACGTCAACCGAAACGGTGAGCTTTTCGTTGCTTTCAGCAACGAGCTTTGCATCGCTGAATGCAAACTTCGTATATGAAAGACCGTAGCCGAAGGGATAAATGGGTGTGCCTTCGAAATATCTGTAGGTTCTGCCGTGCATATCGTAATTCTTGAAATCGGGGAATTCGTTATCTGCGGAGTAGATTGTTACGGGAAGCTTTGCGCAGGGATTTGCAACGCCTGCAAGGATTTCTGCAACTGCAAGACCGCCCAGAGCACCGGGGTACCAGGCGTGAAGAATTGCCTTTGCGTGGTTTGTTACCTTTTCACCAAGGTCGATTGAACTGCCGCACATAAGAACAACGATAACGTTATCAGCAACGTCGCAGACAGCTTCTGCAAGTTTCTGCTGTGTGGGAGGCAGATAGAAGGATTTCTTATCGCCGCAAGCGGTGTAAGCATCGTCGAAGCCTGTATCTTCGCCTTCGATTGAGCAGTCGAGACCGAGAGCAAGGATTGTGAGGTCTGCTTCGGATGCGGCGGCGAGACCGTCGCTGAGCATATTCATAAAGCCGCTCCAGTGGTTCTTTTCTTCTGCGCAGTAGTTTGAGCCTCTTTCAACGCTGATATCTGCATTTGCAAATACTCTTCTTACACCGTCAGCGATTGTAACGTATTCGGAAGCGTAGCCGTTATAGTTGCCTTCAAGTGCAGTAACGGACTGTGCGTTAGGACCGACAACTGCGATTCTCTTGCCCGTTTCTTTTGCAAGGGGAAGGAAGCCGCCTTCATTTTTGAGAAGAACAACGCTCTGATGTGCGGTTGTGCGGTTAAGAGCCTTATGCTCCTTGCAGTCAACAACGCTGTAGGGGATATCGGAATAGGGTCTGACCTCTTCGAATTCACCGAGCATATAGCGGATCATAAAGAGTCTTTCTGCAGCAGCGGTGATGTCAGCTTCGTCGATGAGATCCTGCTCGTATGCATCAACGAGGTAGGCATAGGTGTCACCGCAGTTGAGGTCGCAGCTGCTCTTGAGTGCAACGGCGGCAGCTTCAGCGGCTGTTTCGGTGAACTTGTGGAATTTATAGATGTCTCCGAGCGCACCGCAGTCAGAAACGAAATAGCCGTCGAAGTTCCAGTTTTTGCGAAGAACTTCCTTGATGAGGTAGGAGTGTGCGCAGCAGGGTTCACCGTTTGTGCGGTTATATGCGCCCATAACGCCCATAACTCCGCCTTCCTTGACGGTCTTTTCAAAAGCAGGAAGATAGGTTTCGTAAAGGTCGTGCATTGATGCGATTGCGTCGAAGCCGTGGCGGTCGTTTTCGGGACCTGAATGCACTGCGTAATGCTTTGAGCAGGCGGTAGCCTTGAGGAATTCACCGTCGCCCTGAATACCCTTTACGAATTCAACACCGAGAACTGCGGAAAGGAAGGGGTCCTCGCCGAAGGTTTCCTGACCTCTGCCCCAACGGGGGTCGCGGAAGATATTGATATTCGGTGCCCAGAAGGTGAGACCCTTGAAAATATCGTGGTCACCGAACTTGACGTGCATATTGTATTTTGCTCTGCCTTCGGTTGAGATAACGTCGGCAACAGTGCCGACAAGCTCGGGGTCGAAGGTTGAAGCCATAGCGATTGCGTGGGGGAATACGGTAGCCGTACCCGCTCTTGCAACGCCGTGAGAGCCTTCGTTCCACCAGTTATATTCTTTGATGCCGAGTCTTTCGATTGCCGCAGCATTATATACAAGCTGAGAAATCTTTTCATCAACGGTCATTTTTGACACAAGTTCTTTTGCCTTGAT
>JAGBUT010000192.1 GCA_017630695.1 Clostridia bacterium | reverse complement strand
TGCTTCTTCAGTGGTAACTTCTTCTGTTGCGACAGAAGGTTCGACAGCTGTTTCTGTAACAACGTTTTCTGCAACTTCTACGTTTGCTTGAGGAGCGATAGGAGCTTCACAAACAGGTGCAGCTGCTTTTTCGTTTTCTTTAATCCAGATCATTGTGAAGTAGCAAAGGCTGAGGAGACCGAAAACAATAAAGAAGATTCCGCAAACAGATTTCATAAGGTCAGCGATTGCATCGAGGTTTGACGCTACTGTGCGTGCTGCCATTGCTGCTTCTGCTGCATTGTTGTTTACATATGTATAGAAATCTGCGCCAAATTTTGTAAGACCTGAATCATAAAGTATTGAGCTGTTTGCATATCCTGTGTCGCCGCCCATAGCTCCGAAGAGTGTCAGTAAGCCGAAAAGTGATGTTAATGAGCTGATGATCATTGCGATAAGTGAGATGTTCTTTTTGGTTAAGAGATTTGACATAATAACCTACTCCTTTAAAATTATATTTGGTAATTCAACCATTTTTGATGTTATCACATTAAAAAAGTAATGTCAAGGATTTATCGATTTAAATTAATGAAATGTTATAAATATTAAAAATCTGCCGAACCTGTTGTTCTGGGATAGGGAATAACGTCTCTGATGTTTGAGATGCCCGTAAGATACATAACAAGTCTTTCGAATCCAAGACCGAAGCCGCTATGCTTAACGCCACCGTATCTGCGAAGGTCAAGATACCAATCGTAATCTGCTGGGTCAAGACCGAGCTCTTTTATTCTTGCCTCAAGAATTTCGAGTCTCTCTTCTCTCTGGCTGCCGCCGATGATTTCACCGATACCCATCACAAGGCAATCGCAGGCGGCAACGGTCTTACCGTCATCATTAAGACGCATATAGAAAGCTTTGATATCCTTGGGGTAGTCAGTTACAAAAACAGGCTTTCTGAATATCTTTTCGGTAAGATATCTTTCGTGCTCCGTTTGTAAATCACAACCCCAGCTTACTTTATATTCAAATTCGTCGTTATGAGCTGAAAGCATTTCGATTGCATCGGTATAGCTTACTCTTCCAAAATCAGAGTTTGCAACAGCGGTAAGTCTTTCGATAAGTTCTTTATCAATAAATTTGTTAAGAAATTCTAGCTCTTGTGAGCAGTTGTCAAGAACATACTTGATTACATATCTTATCATTGCTTCTGCAACGTTCATATTGTCTGCAAGTTCAGCAAAAGCCATTTCAGGTTCAATCATCCAGAATTCAGCAGCGTGACGCTGGGTATATGATTTCTCTGCTCTGAATGTAGGTCCGAAAGTATAAATCTTGCCGAAAGCAAGAGCCATTGTTTCACCCTGAAGCTGACCGGAAACTGTCAGATATGCAGGTTTCTGAAAGAAATCCTGTGAATAATCTATATCTCCGTTTTTTGTTTTTGGTACGTCGGCAAGGTCAAGAGTTGTAACCTTGAACATTTCGCCTGCACCTTCACAGTCACTGCAAGAAATGAGAGGTGTGTGTGCATAAACAAAGCCTTGTTCCGTAAAGAATTTGTGAATTGCATAAGCCGCAACAGAACGTACTCTGAATACTGCATTGAATGTATTGGTTCTCGGTCTTAAATGAGCAATTGTGCGAAGATATTCAAGAGAATGTCTTTTTTTCTGAAGAGGATAATCAGGCGTAGAAATAGCTTCAATGCTGATTTCATTTGCGTTGATTTCAAAAGGTTGATTTGCATTAGGCGTAAGAATAAGTTTACCTGTTACTCTTATTGCTGCACCAACGTTAAGTTTTGCTATTTCTTTATAATTTTCAATCTTATCTGCTTCAAAAACAATCTGAACGCCTTTAAAGCAACTACCGTCATTGATTTCGATGAAACCAACAGCTTTTGAGTCTCTTAATGTTTTAATCCATCCGCAAACGGTGATGATTTTATCACCGTAAACTTCAGCGTTTTCATAAAGACTTTTGATTTCAAGTCTGTCCATTGGGTGTTCCTCCGATTTTTATACGATTATTCTGCCGAGATTTTCGGCAATGATTTTATCTGTAATTCCGTCAACCTCTGAAAGTTCACTGATATCCATAAATCTGCCGTTTATTTCACGATAGTCGATGATAGCTTGTGCCTTTGCTTCGCCGATTGATTTAAGAAGCATCAGTTCTTCTTTTGTAGCTGTGTTGATGTTGATTACGTAAGGTTCAGTTGATGTTTTATTTTGTGATTCGGATTGTGAGTTCGTTTCATTTGCTCTTGTAGGATTTGGTGACTCTGAAATTTCATACGTCGGTATAAAATTAAATCTAGGAGTTGAAAATAATGAAACGAAAAACATCGCTGCAACAATTATTAGTGCTGCAGTGAGAAGAATCAAGGTTTGTTTTCTTCCGTTGCTCATCAGAAGTTGTTTCCGTTCCAACCCCAGTGGTTGGTTTCTTCATATTTAATGTAAATATTTGCTCTGTCAATTCCAAGTTCTTCATTTACAATTTCAGAAACTGCAGCAGTAAGTCTGTCATATGCAGCGTCTGAAGTTGTTCCGAAAAGACTGATTTCGATATATGCATATTCTTCCGAGCTTTCACCTTTGAAATACATTTTCATATTATCTTCAAATGAAAGCATAAGCCACGCTTCTGTCTTGCCGGGGATGAGAGCAATTGCTTCGCCAAATTTCTTTTTGAGGTTATCTCTTGCGGTTTCTGATATTGAGTTACTTACTGTTGTTCTGATATAAGGCATAATTATTCCTCCTGAATATTAGTTTACTCTTATAAAGTTTCTTGCTTCTACCGTTACACCGAGGATTTCAAAATCCGTATTGGTATAATTTACGTAAACAAGAGAACCGGTATCATATTCCGTGCAGAATATACCGTCTGCAACGGCATAATGGTCTGTCATTCTTGCGTCGCGAAGATCGTTTAGAACGGAATCTGCTTTCTGATAGTATTCAGCAGCAGAATTGATAGTGGTATCATAGTAATATTTGTCTGTTTCGGGAGTGTCGCTGACAGATGTGTAAGTCCACGCAAAATGAGGACAAGCACCGTACTCAACGTATTTGAGCATAGTTTCTTTAGTGTTGATGAGAGTGTTTATAGGGTCACCCGTATAATCAACCGTGCCGTGAAGAATCATCGGAACAAATGGAATTGAAACGTATGCACCGCTTTCGGATGCACTTATTTTAAGTGGCATATTGATGATTGAATCAACCGTTTTTAACATATAGAAATTGCCTTTGACGGCCATCGTTGATCTTCCGGTTGAAAGGGGAGCAACATGTGATGAAATGGTTGAAGCGGTTTCCTGACGGTTAAGTCCATCTTTATTAAAATCTGAATAAAGAACAGATGCAGCATCGTTAATACAAAAACCGGAAAATCCGAGGTTTTTTGTTGATGAAATCAATGCTGAAACAGTGTCTCTTATTGTATCTGCTTTTTTAAGTAATCGACTTTCGGGTTTTGAATCATAATATTCTGAAGTGAACGTGTCAGGAACAAATGACAATTCTGATTTGAAAATATTCAGCGCAGATTCATCTGAACCAACGTTGTTGCCGCTTAAAAGATTAATGTCAAAATAAACGTTCATCTTTTGTTTTGAAGTATATTCAAGTAATTCATTCAATCCTTTTTCTCCGCCTGATTCATTATTAAGATGAGGGCGTGATGAAAGTGAAGAGTCTGGACCGCCATTGAAAACACCCGTGTAACGAACACTGATATTGTTAATACCCTTGCTCTTCATATGAGTCAGCATATCGGTTGCTTGTTCAAAAGTTGTCATAGGGACAATCGAATCAATAATACTGTCTGACGAAGCTGACGCACCGAGCGTGAGATAAAAGGGCAGATAATCGCTTCTTTCAACTGTTTTGGATGATAAAACAGAGTTTCTGATTAGCTGTTCTCGACAGGCGGATGCAAGACCTGAATAAGTTGCGTTGATGCCAGTGAGAAATCTGTAACATAGAGAAATATCCGAATTATATGAATTTTCAGATATATAAATCGATTTTCCGTCATAATGTACCGGTGTGATGTTAAAAGACGGATATACTCTGTTATAGTCACTTAATGAGGTTGCTTTTTCTGCATTTATAGTTGCAACGGCATCACCTTTTTCAATTAATGAAACAAAAGCGGTTTTACCGTGTTTTATACCGAATGCAGGGATGATTGCAGCTCCGTTTGTTTCTAATTCTGATGAAGGGTCGTTGCCATAAACAGAGAACGAAAGAGATTCAAACGATTCATCGTAAATCGACGTTTTTATAATAGCACCGCAACCGTCAGGAACAAGAATGAAATCTTCTTCAAAACTTTCGTTATATGCACCGAAACAGTTTAACAAATCAATATCTTCTATAAAAGCATCAGGATTTTTTGTAAGATTTTCGTGATTGCAGTTTATATACAGACTGCCGTCTTTTAATGATACGGTGATAATAAGTCGGAATCCGATATCCTTTTTAGAATATTCAGTTTTATCTGCTGTTTGTTTATCGGGGAAAAGGTCAAAAGTAAATTCAACACCGTTTTCTGTTTTTTTGTATGATGCTTTATTGAATAAGTGTGAATTATCCTGAGTATTTAAATAATAAATATCGGTGCCTCCGAGAATTTTTAATGATGCCATACTAGCGTCGCAGGTGAGATTTTCATCATCAGCAAGAGAATCAAGAAGCGGTAATACGCTCCAGAATTTGTTATTACTTGTTTCTGATACACCAAAAGTAACGGTAGAAGGATCAACGTAAAGTTCAACAAGTCCTGATGCGGCAATTTTATCGGTGAATGCTGATTGAGATGCTGAATAATGAATTTCAGGCTTGTCTGATTTGTTTGATACCGTATTAATGGTTTCAACAGAATGGATTACTCTGACTTGTGTTGGTGTGTAAAGTGATGAAACGACAATCGCTCCGATAATCAGAGCGAATATCAGAATCAAAGAAAATAACCGTATAAACTTTTTAAGTTTAATTTTTTTGCTCATAATAACTTGAATCCTTGGCTATTTCAAATGTGAATTTAACACCGTTTTTAACATTTTCAACATTGTAACCGCATCTGTGGTTTATCATTATACCTTTGACAATTGAAAGACCTAAGCCAAATCTGTTCTCACTGCGTTTATGAGATTTATCGGCTCTGTAAAAACTGTCCCAAAGTTCGGGAATATCATCGTCTGCAATATGATTGCCCGTATTGAATACGGAGATTACGAATCGGTCAGCCTCTTCCTTGCAATCAACTTCAATGATTTTTTCTTTTGAACAATGTGAAATTGCGTTTGTTATGTAATTTTTAAGCACAATTTCAATCTTATCAGCTTCACCGTAACACATCGTTGGATTTGCAATATTGTTTCTGACGGTAATTTTGTTTGTCTCAATCTGAAGAGAAAGATGATTAAAGAGAGAAACGGCAATATCACTTAGGTTGAAATAATCAGGATTAAAAGGCTGAATTCTGCTCTCAATTTTTGAAAGCTCAAGAAGTTCAACTACGAGACCGTTCATCTTGTAGCTTTCTTCTTTGATGATATTGCAGTATTCTTTTATTATTATCGGGTCAGTGCTGATTCCTTCGCAAAGACCTTCTGCATAACCAGAAATTATGGCAATAGGTGTTTTAAGTTCGTGAGAAACGTTGTTGATAAACGCTTTTCTGGCATTGTCAAGAGCGTGTCTGTGTTCAATATCTTTTTCAAGTTGTTCATTTTTGAATTTAAGGTCAACCAGCGTTTCGTCAAGTGTGTAGGAAAGAGTGTTGATACTCTGACCAAGCTGACCGATTTCATCATTTCCGTAGTTACCGCATCTTCTTTCAAAGTTGAGAGCAGCCATATCCTTTGTGATGTCGTTCATTTCAACAAGGGGTTTAGTGAATTTTACAACAAGAATATAAAGCAGAAGCGAAATAAAAACAAAGAGCAATATGAATAAGGCGATGAAAACAGAACGAGAAACGGAAACAATGTTTTCAACGTCGGCAACCGATGAGTAAATGTGCAATGTTTCTCCGCTTTCGAGATGATCTGTATAAACAAAATATGATGCATCTGCGGCAATCATTTTTCTTATTTCAAATCCGTCTCGTTGAACTGCGTAACCGTAATTATTATTTTTAGCAGTGTTTGAATAATATGAGTTTGTATTACCTGATGACGGAAAATGCTCCGTGCCTTGAACAGAACCTTTTGATGACATATAATAAATAGTTTCATCTGGGTTCAGTATTTCAAAATCAATATTATTATTGAGTGCAATTGAATAGAGCTCAAAATAATAAGTGATTGTACCGGGAATGCAGTTTTTGATTTGTTCTGCAGCCTTTGTGTGCTGTTTGTATGTTTGCCCTGAAAGAACGTAGAACAGGGCAGGGGAAGTAACAGCCGTCATAATTCCAAAAAAAAGAACAAGCACAAGAAGAATTGCAATAAACAGCTTGAATCTGATTTTACTGAATCGTGCGTTTAAAATAGGTTTTTTCAAGTGTTGTTCACCTCAATTTTATAGCCAACGCCATAAACTGTTTTAAGATGTTGCTCACCCCATAAACCGAGTTTAGTTCTAAGTCTTGCAACGTGAGAGTCAACTGTTCTGGGATCGCCTGCAAAATCGATTCCCCAGATATCGTCAAGAAGTGTATCTCTTGAAAAAATTCTGCCTGTATTAGAAGCAAGTTTCAGAAGAATATTGAATTCTTTGATTGTTAAGTCGATGTTTATACCATCAACGCTGACGTTATGAGCAGGAATATCAATTAAAAGTGTGTTGATTTTGATTTTATCATCACTCTTGGATGACGGAACAGAACTTCGTTTAAGAAGAGCCTCAACTCTTTTCATAAGAACTGAAGGACTGAAAGGTTTAGTTACAAAATCATCAGCACCT
>JAGBUT010000191.1 GCA_017630695.1 Clostridia bacterium | reverse complement strand
TAAAAGAATATTCACTTAAATTTGACAAGGCTGAAATCAAGAATCTTCGTGTTACCGCAGAAGAAATCGAAGAAGCTTATGCTTCAGAGGATCCTGCTCTCATCGAAACTCTTGAAATCGCAAAGATGAATATCTGGAATTTCCATGAAAAACAGCTTCGCAAGGGCTTCGAAATCAAGGGTGAAAACGGTATTGTTTCAGGTCAGAAGATTACACCTATCGAAAAGGTCGGCATCTACGTACCCGGCGGCACTGCAAGTTACCCCTCAACCGTACTGATGAACGCTATCCCTGCAAAAATCGCAGGTGTAAGCGAAATCATTATGGTTACTCCCCCTGATAAAGACGGCAACATCCCCTCTGCAATTCTCTGCGCCGCAAAGATTGCAGGTGTTGATACAATCATCAAAACAGGCGGTGCACAGGCTGTTGCGGCTCTTGCATACGGCACCGAAAGCGTTCCGAAGGCTGATAAGGTTGTTGGCCCCGGCAACGTATTCGTTGCAACCGCCAAGAGAATGCTCTACGGTCTTGTTGATATCGATATGATTGCAGGTCCGAGCGAAATCCTTGTTCTTGCAGACGGAACCTGCAACCCCAAATTCGTTGCAGCTGACCTTCTTTCTCAGGCTGAACACGACAAGCTCGCAAGTGCAGTTCTCGTTACCGACAGTGAAGAACTCGCATATGCAGTAAGAGACGAAATCGAACTTCAGCTCAAAACTCTGCCCAGAGAAGAGATTGCAAGAGCATCAATCGACGTTAACGGCAAAATCATCATCGCAAAAGACCTTGAGCAGGGAATCGAAATTGCCAACGAAATCGCTCCCGAGCATCTTGAAGTATGCGTTGACGAGCCTTTCAGATATCTTGACAAAATCAAGAATGCAGGTTCAATCTTCCTTGGCAAGAACACTCCCGAAGCACTCGGTGACTACCTCGCAGGTACCAACCACACTCTCCCCACTTCGGGCACGGCAAGATTCTCTTCGCCCCTTTCAGTTGACGATTACGTGAAGAAATCACAGTATATCTACTACACCGAGGAAGCCCTCGGCGGTGTTAAGGATAACATCGTTCTTTTTGCAAACCGTGAAGGTCTGCAGGCTCACGGCAGAAGCGCCGCAATAAGATTTGAGAAATGAGGAAAATGCCATGAGCAGATTTCTTTCCGATAATTACAAAAGCCTTGTTCCCTACGTACCGGGTGAGCAGGTAAACGTTAAAGTTATAAAGCTCAACACAAACGAATCCCCCTTCCCCCCTTCACCGAAGGTCAAGGAGGTTATTTCAGAGGAAGTTATCGATAAACTCAACCTCTATTCTGACCCCGAATTAAAAGAGCTTACCTGCGCTATCGCAGAGCAATTCGGTGTTACTCCCGATATGGTTTTCTGCGGCAACGGTTCGGATGACGTTCTTGCATTTGCAATTATGGGGTTCTGCGGCAAAGGCGGTAAACTCTGCTGCCCCGAAATCTCATACGGCTTCTACCCCGTTTATGCTGATATCTTCGGCGTTGAGCTTGAACAGATTCCCCTTAAAGACGATTTTTCAATCGACGTTAACGATTATATCGGCAAAAACAAAAACATCGTTATCGCAAACCCCAACGCTCCCACGGGTCTCGCACTTACCTTTGACGAGGTTGAAAGCATCGTTTCTTCAAACCCCGACAATCTCGTGATTATGGACGAAGCATATATGGCTTTCTGCGGTGAAAGCTGCATGGAGCTTGTAAAGAAATACCCCAACCTGCTTGTTACGAGAACTTTCTCAAAGAGCCATTCTCTTGCGGGTCTGCGTGTAGGCTTCGGCATTGCACAAAAAGAAATCATCGAGGATATGAACAAGCTCAAATTCTCATTCAATCCTTATAACCTCAATACTCTTTCAATCAAAGCGGCAGCCGCTGCGATTGCAGATAACGAATATTACGATGAAAAAATCGCAACAATCGTTGAAACAAGAGAAAAGGTAACTGACCAGCTTCGTCAGCTCGGTTTCACCTGCACTGACTCAAAGTCGAACTTCATCTTCGCTTCAAGCGATAAAATCAGTGCCGCTGAACTTGCTCTTGAGCTGAGAAAGAGAAATATCCTTATCAGATATTTCAACAAAGCAAAAATCGATAACTATTTGAGAATTACCGTCGGCTCTGCAGAGGATATGCAGACTCTCGTTGATGCCGTTAAGGAAATTCTGGAGGAAAAATAATGAGAGAAGCTTCAATCAAAAGAAAAACAAACGAAACTGATATAGATTTATGGCTTTCGCTTGAAGGCTCGGGCAAAAACGAAATCGATACAGGCTGCGGCTTCCTTGACCATATGCTTGAGCTTTTTGCAAGACACGGCAGAATGGATCTCAAGGTTAAATGCGTTGGCGATACTCACGTTGATTATCACCACACCGTTGAGGACGTCGGCATTGTGCTCGGTCAGGCTTTTGCAAAGGCTGTTGGCGAAAAGAGAGGTATTTCCCGTTACGGAAGCATCGTTCTTCCTATGGACGAAACACTCATCCTTGCATCCGTTGATATCAGCGGCAGAGCTTATCTCAATTATGACGTCAGCATCCCAACACCTGCCGTTGGCGGTATGGATACAGAGCTTGTTGAGGAGTTTTTCATTTCATTCGTGCGCAACAGCGACGTTACTCTCCACATCAAGCAGTTTTACGGCAAAAACAGCCACCACATTATTGAGGGCATC